>DATHMJ010000531.1:0-3880 GCA_035487215.1 Gemmatimonadales bacterium | reverse complement strand
GTGAGCCAGGGGAACAGGGCGAAGCTCTGAAACACGATGGCGACATGCGGATTGACGCCGGCCAGCGCCTGGCCGTGGACGCGGACGTCGCCCTCCGACGGCTCGGTGAGGCCGGCGAGAATGCGAAGCAGCGTGGACTTTCCCGACCCTGAGGGCCCCAGCAGCGCGACGAACTCACCGGCCCTGAGCTCGACGGTGACGTCCTCCAGGACCGGCGTGCGATCGGCCGCGAAGAACTTGCGGACGTTGCGCGCGGCCAGGAGGACTTCGCCGACGGGTGCTTCCACGTGTGCGAGTGAGGCCATGCAAATACCCAATTAGCCGTTAGCTGCTACCACCAGCCGCTAGCTACTAGCTACTAGCCGCCAGCCATTCAGATCTACTCCAGCCGGAACCGCGATTCCGCCAGGCGATACAAGCGCCGCCACAGCAGTCGGTTCGTCGCGATCACGACCAGCGCCATCACCAGCGTGCCGGCGAGCAGCAGGCGGCCGTTTCCGTTATCGGCAGCCTCGGCGATGACCGCTCCCAGCCCGGTCGTACTCATCTTCCGTCCGCCGAAGCTCACGTACTCCGACACGATGCTGGCGTTCCAGGCGCCCCCGGTCGCCGTGAGCATTCCCGTCACCAGATACGGAAAGATGGCCGGGAGGATGAGCGTGCGCCAACGTTGGAAGCCGCTCAACCGAAAGGTTCGGGCCGCCTCCCGCAGATCCGACGGAATCGCGCTGGCTCCGGCGATCACGTTGAAGAGCACGTACCACTGGGTCCCGAGCAACATGAGGGCGACCGCCGCCACGTTGAGACCACCCGGTAGCTGGAGCAGCACCAGGAGCAGCACGGGGAAGACCGCAGTCGCCGGGACGGACGCGATCGTCTGAACGATGGGCGCCGCCCGCTGCGCCCAACGGGGATTCATTCCGATGGCGACGCCGACGGGTACGGTCCACGCAACGGCGATGAGCAGCGCGATCGCCGTACGGGTGAAGGTGGCGGCCGCGCTCCGAATGAGGATGTCCCAGTCGGCCGAGTTGAGCCCCGCCAGCGCGTGGACCGCGGCCGCCAGCCCCCAAATCGTGCCCACCAGAGCAGCGCTGGCGACCGCGATGCCGAGCACGCGACGCCGAGCCGCTCGCTTGGGGTCGAACGGGCGGCGGGCGGAGCGATCCGTGACCAGTGTGAGCCACGCGTCCAGGCGCCGAAGCGCTGGGCCGGCGGCGCGCCGCGCCTGAGCCAGCATCTCGGAGCCCCGAAGGATTTCGAGCACTGGAGAGGTGAACGTCTCGCCGGAGGTCGACTGCTCGACCTTGAACCGGTCGGACCAAGCCATGAGCGGGCGCCAAATGATCTGGTCAAGTATCAGAATCACGGCAACCAGCGCGATCAGCCCTAGGATGAGCGCACCGGTATCCCCCAGCTCCGCGGCGTGGGCCAGGTAGCTGCCGAGTCCCGGGAGTCGGAGGTCTTTCGCACCGAGGGTGAACTGTTCCGACGCCATGAGAAAGAACCAGCCGCCCGCCCAGCTCATCATGCTGTTGGCGATCAGGGCGATCGCGCCGAACGGCAGCTCCAGCCGGCTGAAGCGCTGCCAGAAGCCAAGCCGATAGATGCGGGCCGCCTCGGAAAGCTGCGTGGGGATGGTGATCAGCGACTGGTGGAAGCTGAACGCCATGTTCCACGCCTGACTGGTGAAGATGAGCACGATCGCGGCCAGCTCGAGGCCCAGGGTCCGGCCGGGCAGGAGTGCCGCGAGCGCGAGCACCACGCCGGGCATGAACGAGAGGATCGGGACGCTCTGCAGGATGTCGAGCAGCGGCAGCATGATCCGCTCGAGCGCGCGGGACGCGGCGGCCAGCCGCGCGTACACCAGACTGAAGATCAGGGACAGGAGGTAGGCGAACGCCATCCGGAGCGTCGAGAGCCCGGCGTAGCGCGGGAGCTGCCAGGGCGACAGATCGACTTCGAGCCGCGCGGGGATCGGCTCCCGCCAACCGGCCGTGGCACGCACGATCCCGTAGCCGGCGGCCACGAGTACCAGGAAAAGCAGCAGGTCGACCCAGCGCGGGGTGCGGGCGTGCTCCGTGCCTGCGGCCGCGGGGGTCGCGGGGACCGGGAAGATCAACCGGAAAAACGGCATTCGCCCGTCGGACCTCGGATCGTCAGTAGCGCGCGTTCATTCGGAGCGACAGGACGGTAGCGGGTCCGCGGTCGCGATTGTACCCCGGGTTCCAGATGTGTTGAACATCGGGACTCAGCTCGATGAACGAGCCGAGCTGGAGCCGGTAGTACAGCTCGGCGATGAGCTCATGGGCATAGTCGAGCCGGCCATCGCCTAGAAGGAAGCCCGACCCGCCAGCGGCCAGGTACCCGGCGTGGTCCGCGGAGAGACCGTGCCGGAGGACGGCCGCGCCCACGCGATCCTCGCTGCGGCCCCAGCGGCTTCCGGTTGCCTGCAGGCCGAGACTCAGGTGGCGATCGACCTCGGTGAAGCAGAAGTCTTCCGTGCGCCCATCGTTCCATCCCGCCCGCAGGAAGACGCCGGTCTCGCCGGCGTCGGCGAGCGGCTGCTCCGCCGACAGCGCGAGCCCATACTTCACCCGATCCGGCTGGTCATCGGCGACGATATCGGGCACCGTCCCCGTGGTCGCTGCCCGGGCCAGCGCCTCGGCGTAGACACCCATGCGCCCGTGATTCTGGTAGGCGAGGAGCCGGAGCACGGTGCCGAGCGCGCCGGGCCGCAAGGTCAGCTGAAGGTTGTCGCCCCGCGCGTGCGCGAGGTCGCCGTCGAACACGTTCCCGTTGGCGAACGTCGGCATCATGTACGTCCCGAACCGGATTTCCCAATCCGGACGCACCCACGCGACCACGACTCCCCACGAGTAGCCACGCGTATCGGCCGCGAAGTCCCAGGCCGAGTTGTTCCAGAGTCCCCAGTTCATGAACTGGGTCCGGGTGCTGTTCGCGTAGCGATTCTGATCGAAGTCGTCGCTCGCGGCCAGCTTGCCGATCTTGGCTTCGAGGCGGGCTCGTGGCTGGATGCCGGGGAGCTGGTCCGGGCTGCGTCCGATGCGCTCGGTGTCCGTGCCGAAGGGGATCAGCGCCTTGAAGAAGACGCGGGCGATATACGGCGCCTTGGACAGCTCGACGCTGCCCTGTCGGATCACGTCGCCGTTGGTGAGGCCCGCCAGGCCCGTCCCGATGCCCTGGCCGAGGGCCAACTCGCCGTCGAGATACAACTGCAGCCAGGACGCGAGCGCCATCCCCCCATACACCCCATACGAGTGGGTGGCCAGCGTGGACCCATGGGGATCCAGACTGTTCGCGCCCTGATACGGCGAGGTGAAGGTCCCGAGGGTCTGTCCGATCACGGTGACCTGCGCGCCGAGCAGGGCGGGCGTCCACGGTCGCGCGTCCTGCGCCGCGAGCGGGCGGGCCAGAGCCGGGACCGATACGAGGTGGAGAAGCGCGACGGCCCACACGCGCGCTCGTTCTGCGCCGCGCCATCGCCGCAGCTGTTGACGTTCGGCAATTGTCGTGACCACGCGCGGCTCCGGGTCGAAAAGAACGAGGCAGGGATGCTGGCGCGCGGTCAAGATAGCGACTCGCAATGCAGCCACCACGGCGCCGGTGCCGGGCTCGAGGGGTTATTACGGGTTCTTTACATGACATTGGCTGTCCGCGGACGGGCACCGTACTTTCCTCATCCACGCGCGCCGGCACCCCCCTTCGCCTCTGTCGTCCCGGAGGTTGGATCATCCATGAGCACCGTCCGCCGCGGGACTCCGAGCCCGCTACGCCTCCTCGCGATTCTCGCCATCTCGACCGCCGCGCCCTTGGCCGCCCAGGTCCGACCGGCGCGCGACAGCGCCAAGGTGACCAT
>DATHMJ010000530.1:0-9410 GCA_035487215.1 Gemmatimonadales bacterium | reverse complement strand
CTTGAGACTCCGGCTGACGGCTATGGGCTAACAGCTCCCCCATGCACATCGAGCTTCTCACCATCGGCACCGAGCTACTCCTCGGCTTCACCGTCGACTCCAACGGGGCCGAGATCGCGCGGGCGCTGGGCGAGCACGGCCTCGAGGTGGGACGGCGCACGTCCGTCGGCGATCGCGAAGCGGACATCGCCGACGCGGTGGCCGGAGCCCTGGCACGCACGGGGGCCGTGCTCACCACGGGCGGGCTCGGGCCGACGCGCGACGACATCTCGAAGCGTGCCGTCGCCCGCGTGTTCGGCGTGCCGCTCGATTTCGACGAGAGCGTTTGGCAGGCGGTCGTCGCGCGGTTCGCCAGGCTCGGCCGGGTTCCCGGCGAGAGCAATCGTATCCAGGCGGAAATCCCCCGGGGCGCGACCGTCCTGCCCAACCGGTGGGGGACGGCACCCGGGATCTGGCTCGAAGGTGCGCCGGGCCTGGTCATCATGCTTCCCGGTGTGCCGTACGAGATGCGGAACCTGCTCCGGCACGAAGTGATTCCCCGTCTCGCCAGTCGCGCGCACGGGGGCGTGGTGCGCTCACTCGTCGTGCGAACCACCGGGATCCCCGAATCCACGCTCGCCGAGCGATTGGGCGAAATCGAGTCCGCCATCGCGCCGCTCACGCTCGCGTATCTGCCGGGCGAGGAGGGCGTCGATCTTCGGGTGACGGCCCGGAGCTTCGAGGCGAGGGAGGCGGACGCGCGTCTCAGGGCCGCGGCCGACCTGTTGCGGACCCGCGCGGGCGATCACGTCTACGGCCAGGGCGAAGACGACCTCGCCGCGCTCGTGCTGGACGCTGCCCGGTCACGGGGGCTCCGCGTGGCGGTGGCCGAGTCGTGTACGGGGGGACTGCTCGCCAAGCGGCTCACGGATACGCCAGGAAGCTCGGACGTCATGGTGGGTGGCGTCGTCGCGTACGACGACGCGGTCAAGATCACGCTCCTCGACGTGCCCGCCGAGCTGATCGCCCGCCACGGCGCGGTGAGCGAAGAGGTCGCACGCGCCATGGCGCGCGGAGCGATTCGCCGATTCGGCGTTGGCCTTTCCGCGGCCATCACCGGTATCGCCGGTCCCTCCGGCGGAACCCCCGAGAAACCCGTTGGCACCGTGTGGCTCTCGACCGCGCTGGCGGACGACGTCCAGGCCACGCGCGTGCTCCTGCCCCCTCCGCGCGACAACATCCGGTCCCGCTCGGCGCAGGCGGCGCTCTTCCTGTTGCTGCGGCGCCTGCGCGCCTGACAGCGGCACTCCTGTGCGTCCCGCCGTTCCCTCATCGCTCTCAAATTCGGGTGTTATCTTACCGTACCATTTGGCGGGGGACGTACTCAAGTGCCTGACAACGACCGCTTTACCGGCCAGAGGGGCGATCCAGCAGCCCCGGGTCCCGCGACCGACCCGGCTTCGGCCGCGGCGGCAGGCGTGGCCGGCGTGCCGGCCGAGCTTGAATCAGAGGCGATCAGGCGACTCGAAGGCGAGGTCGCGGAGCTCCGGGATCGGCACCTCCGACTCGCCGCCGAGTTCGACAACTATCGGAAGCGCGTGGCGAAGGAGCGGGTCGAGTTGGCCGACCGCGCCCAAGCCGCCTTCGTCATCCGCCTGCTCGACGTGCTCGACGATCTCGACCGCGTCGTGGATGACTCCCGCAACACGCCCCTCGAGACCTTGCGAGAGGCGCTGGTGTTGGTCGATCGCAAGCTCCAGAAGGAGCTGGAAGCGGCAGGTGTGGAGCGGATCGATCCGGCGGGCGCGGCGTTCGATCCGGCTGAGCACGAAGCGGTTTCCACCGTCCCTGCTCCCGACCCTGCGCAGGATCACATGGTGAGCACGACGTTCCAGGCGGGCTATCGGTTCAAGGGACAGTTGGTGCGTCCCGCCCGAGTCCAGGTCTATTCCACACAGGGTGCAGGATAAGTGGCAACCAAGGATTTCTATCAGGTCCTCGGGGTCGCTGACTCCGCGAGCCAGGCCGACATCAAGAAGGCCTACCGACGGCTCGCGAAGCAGCATCACCCCGACGCCAACCCGAACAACACGCAGGCCGCCGAGCGCTTCAAAGAGATCTCGGAGGCCCACACCGTGCTTTCCGACTCGGCCAAGCGGAAGCAGTACGACCAGATGCGCAAGCTGGGCGCGTTCGATGGCTTCGCGCGCCGGCCCGCCGGGGCGGGCGCGTCGCGTGGCGGGCCCGGCGGCGGCTTCAGCGGAGGCATCTCCAGCGAAGACATCGATCTCGGCGACCTCGGTGGATTCGGTGGTCTCGGCGACATCTTCTCGTCCATCTTCGGGCGAGGCAAGCGCGACGACCATGGCGAGAGCCTGGAGACGGTGGTCGACGTGCCCTTCCGGGTGGCCATGCTCGGTGGGAAGGTGCCGGTGACGCTCCCGGTGACCGAGACCTGTCCGACCTGCCACGGCAACGGCGGCGCGCCGGGTGCGAGCTTCTCCACCTGTCCCGAGTGCCACGGGCGCGGGACGATCTCATTCGGTCAGGGCAGCTTCGCCGTGAACCGTCCGTGTCCCCAATGCCGCGGGCGGGGAAAGATCCCGTCGGCCCCGTGTCCAACCTGCAGCGGTGCGGGCGAGGTTCGGACGGAGCGGCGCGTGATGATCACCGTGCCGAGCGGCACGGAGTCCGGCACCAAGGTGCTGCTCAAGGGTCAGGGACTGCCGGGCCGCGCCGGTGAGCCGGCCGGCGATCTCATCGTGACGTTTCAGGTTCAGCCGGATCGCTTCTTTCGGCGGGACGGACTCGACATTCTCTGCGAGGTCCCGATCAACCTGGCGCAGGCGCTGCTCGGCTCGCGCCTGCGGGTCCGCACGCTCGACGGCAAGAAGGTCGTGCTCAAGGTCCCGCCGGGCACGCAGCCCGGCCGGAAGTTCAGGATCAAGGCGCTCGGAATCGAGAAGAACGGCCGGCGCGGCGACCAGCTGGTCGAGGTCCACCTCAAACTGCCGGAGCGGCTGTCGCCGGAAGAGCAGGAGCTGGTGAAGAAACTCGCCGAGCTGGAGGGGATGACCTACTAGCCGCGAACCGCCTCGGCCAGAATGCGGTGGGTGCCCCGCTCGGTGTCGGGGCTCGAGGGTTGCCGCTGGGTGTACACGCCGTCCGCACCGAGATCCCACGCCTGCCGGTTGTCGCTCCACATCAGCTCGAGCAGCGTCCGAATCGTCTGACGATGCGCTGGATTTTGGATCGGCAGGACGCACTCGATCCGACGGTCCAGATTGCGCGGCATCCAGTCGGCCGACCCGATGTACACCTCTTCCTGGCCACCGTTCAGGAAATAGAATGCCCGCGAGTGCTCCAGGAACCGTCCGATGATGCTGATCACCCGGATGTTCTCGCTCACACCGGCGAGGCCGGGGCGGAGGCAACAGATGCCGCGGACGATCAGATCGATCGGGACACCGGCGCGGGACGCTTCGTACAACCCGGCGATGATGTCGGGGTGCACGAGGGCGTTCATCTTCGCGAAGATCCGCGCGGGCCGGCCCGCTTCCTTGTGGCGGATCTCGCGGCGGATCATCTCGATGAACCGCTCCCGCATGCCGCGCGGCGCCACGATCAGCTTGCGGTAACCGGCGGGCTGCGCAAAGCCGGTCAGCACGTTGAAGAGATCGGTGAGATCCGCACCCAGCTCGGGATCATCGGACAGGAGCCCGAAATCGGTGTAGAGCCGCGCGGTCTTCGGGTTGTAGTTACCGGTCCCTATGTGCACGTACCGGCGCATCGAATCGCCTTCGCGCCGGACCACCAGCATCACCTTGGCGTGGGTCTTGAGGCCGGCCACACCGTAGCTCACGTGCACGCCCACGTCTTCGAGGCGTTGCGCCCAGATGATGTTGTTCTCCTCGTCGAACCGTGCCTGCAGCTCGATCAGCACCGCCACCTGCTTCCCCCGCTCGGCGGCGTGCGCCAGCGTGCGCGCGATGCTCGAGTCGCCACCGGTCCGATAGAGCGTCAGCTTGATGGCGACGACGTCCGGGTCGTCGGCCGCGGTCTGAATGAATCGCTCCACCGACGTCGCAAAGCTGTCGTAGGGGTGATGGAGAAGAACGTCCCCCTCCTTGATCACGTCGAAGATGCTGCGATTGCCCGCCAGCCTGGGCTGGGTGCCGGGATGGAAGGGGGCATCGTGAAGCGCGGCCAAGTCGAGCCCGGACAAGCTGATCACGTCCGCCGTGTCCAACAGGCCGACCACCTCGTAGATGTCGTCCGCCGTGAGCGGCTGGGCCGGCTGCTCCTGTTCCTCGGTAAACTCCGCCAACAAGAGCTGGCGCAGTGAGGCCGGCATGAGGGAGTCCACCTCGATGCGCACGACCTCGGCGAACCGACGGTTCCGGACCTCCTCCTGAATGAGGCTCAGGAGATCCTCGCCCTCGTCGCTGTCGGCGATCTGGAGGTCGGTGTTCCGAGTGATGCGGAAGGCATACCAGCCGAGAATCTCTACTCCCGGGAACAGCATCTCGAGGTTGGCACCGATCACTTGCTCGAGCGGCACGAACCGATTCGCCGTGGTGAGCGGCACCCAGCGCGGCAGGATCTTGGGCACCTTGACCCGCGCGAAGCGCTCGTCGCCGTCCGCGTCCCGCAGCACCACCGCCAGCGAGAGGCTCAGGTTCGAGATGTATGGGAACGGGTGCCCCGGATCCACGGCGAGCGGCGTGAGCACCGGGAAAACATTGGATTGAAAGTATCGGTCGAGGTGCTCGCGGTCGGCTCGCGGCAGCTCGCCGACCCGGAGCTGGAGATCCACGCCCTGGTCGGCCAACGCCGGGATGAGATCGTTCATCAACGACTGGCTATGCTGGCGGCAAAGCTCCCGGACGGTCGCGCAGATCGCCCGGAGCTGATCTTCGGGCGTCATGCCGTCGGCGGTGCGCTCCACGATGCCCGCGGCGAGCTGCTGCTTGAGCCCGGCGACGCGCACCTGGAAAAACTCGTCGAGATTGCTGCTGAAGATGCCGAGGAACTTCAGGCGCTCGAGCAACGGAGTCCGAGGATCCAACGCCTCATGCAGGACCCGCCGATTGAACTCGAGCCAGCTCAGCTCCCGATTGAGATACAGCGACGGGTGCCGGAGATCGATCGGCGCCGCGTCGCTGACAAGGGGGGGGAGCGGTGAGACCTGGGTCACAGTCTCAATGTACGGCCTCCGACCGCGGGGGGGAATTCATGGTGTAACGACCCTGTAACAGATTGGGGCAGAGGCGGTTAGGCGTCTGCCGCCCGACCCACGAACAGGGTGAGGGCGGTGCTCACGATCCCGATCACGAGCCCCCCGAGCAGGGCGGGGAGAAAACCATCCACCTGAAAGCCGAGGGCGAATTTGTCGGAGAGCCAGGACGTGAGCCAGAGCATCCCGGCATTGATCACGAGCAGGAACAGCCCCAGGGTCACGACGATGAGCGGACAGCTCAGCAAGGTCAGGATCGGCCGCACCACCGCGTTTACCAGCCCGAACACGAGTGCCACCAGGAGCAGATTCGTGAGCCCGCCGCTGAAATGCATGCCGGGGATGAGTTTCACGGCCGCGAACAGCGCGACGGCGTTGATGAGCAGGCGAATCAGGAGATGGCGCATGGCGTACGCTCGAAAGAGGTGACGATCGCGAGAGATGCTGTCATTCGATGACCCCGCCGCCCAAAACGCGGCCTCCGGGGCCATACAACACGCCGGACTGTCCCGGGGTGATCGCCCGCACCGGCGTCGCAAGCGCGAGCTGGAGCCCCGAGTCAACGGCTACCACCGTCGCCGCAACAGCTTCCGCCCGATACCGGAGCTGCACCGCGCACGAGTCTCCCACACCAAGCGGGTCGGTCAACCAGTTCAGCTCGCCCAGGGTGACTCGGCGCCCTCCCAGCTCGTCCGCGCCCCCAACCACGACCTCGCGGGTCTCAGGACGAATGGCGACCACAAAGCGAGGCTCGCGGGACCCGCCGGGCAGCCCCTTCCGCTGGCCGATAGTATAGCGCGCGAAGCCGGCGTGGGTGCCGATCTGCTCTCCGGACGTGGTGACGACGGCGCCGGGTTCCAGGGCGGGAGCGTCCACTGGCAGGTGGCGCTCCAGCACGGCGACATAGTCGTCGTCCGGAACGAAGCAGATTTCCACCGATTCCTTCTTGTCCGCCGTCACCAGGCCGAGCCGGCGCGCGTACGTACGAGTCTCCTGCTTGGTCAGCTCGCCCACCGGTGTGAGCATGCGGCCCACGACGGCGCGATCGATCCCCCACAGGAAGTAGCTCTGGTCCTTCTTGGGATCGCGGCCGCGATACAGCGTGCCGTTTCGGGCGACGGCATAGTGGCCGGTCGCGATGCGGTCGC
Organism: Gemmatimonadales bacterium; assembly: GCA_035487215.1. Taxonomy (GTDB): domain Bacteria; phylum Gemmatimonadota; class Gemmatimonadetes; order Gemmatimonadales; family GWC2-71-9; genus DASQPE01. The sequence goes on along the minus strand of DATHMJ010000530.1, from coordinate 3,047 downwards.
AGTCCAACGCGTCCGCATGTGTGAGCAGGTCGCGAAACTTCGTGAACGAATTGCACCGCACGCACGGGATCGGCGTGCGGCCGCGACTGTATTCATCCACGAAATTCTGGATGACATGGCGGTTGAAGCGGTCCTCGAAGTTGAGGACGTAATGTGGGATGCCGAGGGCGTGGGCGACACTGCGCGCGTCGTCGATCGAATCCAGCGAGCAGCACGGGCGGTCGGGCACCGAGTCGCCGTAGCAAAAGAGCTTCATGGTCGCGCCGACCACCTCGTAGCCCTGCTCGACGAGCCGCGCCGCGGCCACCGAGCTGTCGACGCCGCCCGACATGGCGACCAGCACGCGCTCAGGCACGGGCCAGCGCTCCCGTCACCGCCCGGACCTTCGCGACCACCCCCGGAAACACCTCCGCGGCCCGGTCGACCCCCGCCTCATCGGTGTCGCGGCCAAGACTGAAACGAAGCGCGCCCGCGGCCAGAGCGGCGGGGATGCCCATCGCCGTGAGCACCGGCGACGGGTCCGCCGCGCCGCTCGCGCACGCCGATCCACTGGAGACGGCGACGCCGGCCAGGTCGAGATGCATCAGCAACGCCCCGGAATCGGCGCTGGGGACGCACACGTTCAGGATGTGGGGCGCCCGCTCCGCCCGCTCGCCGACGACCACGAGGTCGGGTACGGAGGCCAGGAGACGCTCCGCCAAACGCGTCCGCAGCCGGGTGAGGCGCGACGCGTGCTCCGGCTGCTCCTGCGCGGCCAACTCCGCGGCTCGGCCGAAGCCGGCGGCCCCCGCGATGTTTTCGGTGCCCGGCCGCAGTCCACTCTGCTGTCCGCCGCCCTGGATCAACGGCTCGATCGACTGGCGATTTCGGACGATGAGCGCACCTATGCCCTTCGGTCCGCCGACCTTGTGGGCCGAGACCGTGAGCAAGTCACAGGGTGTGTCCGCGAATCGCACGGGAAGATTGCCGAAGGCCTGCACCGCATCGGTGTGGAACAGGACCCCGGCCGCGCGACACCGGCGCCCGATTTCCGCAATCGGCTGGATCACGCCGATCTCATTGTTCACCCACATGACCGAGACCACCGCCGGCCGCGACGCGAGCGCGGCATCGAGCGCGTCGAGATCGACGACGCCATCGGCGCTGACCCGCAGCACCTCCTCGACGCCCCCCAGCCGATGCACCGCATGGGCGGCCGCGAGCACCGCCTTGTGCTCGATGGCGGAGACGGCGACCCGCATGCTGCCGCCGCGGCGCCGCGCCGCGAGCGCGGCGCCCATCACCGCGAGGTTGTCGGCTTCGGTTCCACCGGACGTGAAAAAGACCTGTCCCGACTCGGCGCCCAGGGCGAGCGCGACCTGCCGGCGCGCCTGCTCCAACCCGCCCCGCGCGGTGCGCCCGAAACGATGCATGCTCGACGGGTTGCCGAATCCTTCGGCGCCCAGGAAAGGCAGCATAGCGTCCCGGGCTTCGGGGCGTACGGGCGTGGTGGCGGCGTGGTCGAGGTAGACGGGATCCATGGCCGAGAAAGATAGCACGTGACGGCGGGAGCGCCGGTTACATGCTCTGCACCTCCAACGTCATGACGTCGTCCACCAACACGGTCTCGTGGGTATAGAAAGGCTCGCCGTACCGCCTGCGGATCAGCGAGCCATAGTGCGCGTTTTGGGTTTCGACGAGCGAGTAGAGGTCCTGGCCGGTTGGGAAGATCTCACCCGCGGCCTTGGCCGCATCGAACTGGCTCGTATAGCACTTGATGGCGGCGAGCTTGCGGTCGAATTGGGCGGTGATGTCGACGACGAAGGAGGGCTTGATCGGGTCTTCACGGTACGTGAGAGCGTAGAGGATCTTGTATGGGCGGTGGGGTGTGCCGTCGGCGTCGTAGCGCGCCAGGCCTGCGAGGTAGCAGGCGTCACGCCCCAGCTCCGACGCGACGCGATGATCCGGGTGCCGTCCGACAGGGAAGGGAAGAATCACCACGCGCGGTGCAAAGTGGCGAATCTGCTCGACCACGAGGCGGCGGGCCGGTTCGCTGTTGTAGAGGTGCGCGTCCGGCAGGCCGGCGTTGCGACGCTCCGCGACCTTGAGGATCTTCGCGGCCTTGTCCGCCTCCTCGGCGCGCAGCGAGGCGCTCCCGTGGGTCCCGCTCTCGCCGGCGGTCAGATCGAGGATGGCCGTGCGGTATCCCGCGTCCGAGGCGCGCAGCAATGTGCCGGCACAGGTGAGCTCGACGTCGTCCCGGTGCGCCGCGATGGCGAGGATGTCGGTGGGCATGATGAGCAGTAAGAAGTAAGAAGTGCGAAGGGAGAAGGCAACCGTCCGCGCCTTCTCCCTTCGCACCACCGAACCGCCTCGGCTCAGCTACGACGTCGCCGGCCGGCGCAGCCTCCGGATGCCCCACACCACCGTGCCTCCCGCCACCACCACCGGGACCAACACACCCAGCGAGGCGATGAAGCCGGCAGCCAGCTCGATGAAGTTGTGCCACGCGCGCTCGAGCGCCCGTACCAGCACGTTCTCCGGCGCGCCACCGATGGGGAGCGGCTCGTGGATCGTGATCGACAGCGAACTCATGGCCGCGCGGCTCTTGAGGTACCGCAGGCGCCCCTCGTAGCGCTCGATCTCCTCGCGCACGCGCGCCAGCTCGCGCTCAACGGTCAGGACGTCCTGCAGGCGACCCGTCCTCGTAGCCAGCAGGTCGATCAGGCGGCTCTCGAGGCGCCGCGAGTTCGTCACCCGCGCGCTGACGTCCACGTACTCCTCGCTCACGTCTTCCGCCGTGACGTTCACCGACTCGAGCTTCCCGAGCGGTTGGAGGCCGACCACGAGGTCATCGAAGCGACCAGCCGGCACCTTCACCTCCAGCGTGGCCTGCCGGTACTGGTCGGTTCCGGCGCGGACTTCGGTGTTCGCCACGTAGCCGCCCACCCGGGCCGAGAGGGCGCGGATCTCCGCGAGCGCGGTCTCGAGGGAGTCGATCCGGATGCTGGCCGTGCCGGTCCGGATGATCATGACAGTGGGATCGTCGCCCCAACCAAGGGCGAACG
>DATHMJ010000529.1:0-10627 GCA_035487215.1 Gemmatimonadales bacterium | reverse complement strand
CCGGGCGAATGCGACCGATAGGCACCGGCCGCTCGGCGAGGTGGCGCGAGACGACGACGCGGTTGGGCCCGAGAAACGGCGGCTGGCCGGCGAGCGCTTCGTACGCGACGACGCCGAGACCGTAGAGATCGCTTCGACCGTCGACCGGCTCCCCCGCGGCCTGTTCCGGGCTCATATAGGTGGGCGTTCCGACGGCGATCCCCTGCCCTCCCGTGGTCGACGGGAGATTCGGATCGCCGGAGGCGCGTGCGATCCCGAAGTCCGCGAGCAGCGCTCTGCCGGTTGTCGCATCGAGGAGGACGTTCTCCGGCTTCACGTCGCGATGCACGAAGCCCGCGTTGCTCGCCGCGCCGAGCGCCGCCGCGATGTCGGCTACGATCCCGCGCACCTCGTCGGGCGGGAGCGGCCCTTCGCGGTTGAGCCGGTGCCGCAGGCTCTCGCCGGGCACCTCATCCATGACGTAGTAGAGAATGCGGTCCACGGCGCCGGCATGGTGCACGGCCACGATGTTGGGGTGCCGGATCCGCGCGAGCATCCGCGCCTCGGCAAGGAAGCGTTGCGCGATGGAGGGATGGGCCGCGAGCTCGGGGTGGACGACCTTCACCGCGACGCGGCGGTCGAGGGTGAGGTCCGTCGCCTGGAACACCACGCCCATACCGCCGCGACCCAGCTCGCGCTCGAGCCGATACTGGGGCCCGAGCGCGGCTTGAATCGCGTTGAGGAGGTCAAGGTCGGGCTCGCTCACGAACCCCCCGTCATGGCTGGGCGAACCGCTGCCACTAATTGGATGCAATTTAGCGCCTAAACGTTGCGGCGCCTGGCCCAGGGGCGGCGTTGACCACGGTTTGACCGGCCGATCCTACCTTGCGCCCCGCACTCGAGGAGGTTCGATGTCGTCCCCCGCCCCACCGGCATCGCCCACGATCGCCGCCGTGCTGTTGCCGGCCGAACGATCCAAGGTCGATGCTGCCGGCAACGGCTGCTTCAGCGTCGTGCATCGCGATTCGATTCCCGACGCCCTACGGGTCGTACGCGAGCGGCCGGTCGACGCCGTGCTGGTGTCGGTACACCGCTGCGCCCCGGAGCAAGTCGAGGCGCTCAGCCACTTGGTGCGCGATTTTCCGGGGATCCCCACGGTCGCGCTGCTCTCGCATCACGATCCAGGGGCCACCGAGATGTTGCTGCGGCTCGGCGCCACCGGCGTTCGCCAGGTTGTGGACGTCACCTCGCCGCTCGGCTGGACCCGGCTGCGCCAGCTGGTCGGGCAACCCGCGACACGAGCGGTGGCACGGATTCAGACACCGATCCTCGACACGCTGCGAGAGGCCCCGCCCGACGCTCGTCTCTTCATCGAGGCGCTCGTGCGCCTGGCTCCCGATACCCCGACCGTGCGGCACCTGGCCGAACGTCTGTTCGTCCGGCCGAGCACGCTCATGTCGCGCTTCGTTCGCTCGGGGCTCCCGTCCCCCAAGAACTACTTGGCAGCGGTGCGCCTGCTACATGCCTCGCTGCTCTTCGAGATCACCGGGTTGTCCGTCGCTGACGTCGCCTATCGGCTGGAGTATTCCTCGCCCCAGAGCTTCGGACGCCACCTGCGTGCGATGCTTGGCATCACCGCGTCGGAGTTCCGAAGCCGATTTCCCTTCCCGGTTGCGGTCGAACGCTTTGTTGAACGGATGGTACGGCCCTACGCCTCGATCTGGCGTGAGTTTCACCCGCTTGCGAGTGGGAGTTGGGAACGCAACTACCAGGCTGGCCGGGAGGTCTAGCCGCTCTTGAGGCCCAAAGCCGCCGCGGTCGTGAGGGCGCGAACCGAAACCCCAGCTGCCTCCAACGCTTGGCGACCTCCTTGCTCTCGGTCCACGACCGCGAGGACTCCCACGACCGTCCCACCCTCTGCTCGCACCGCCTCGATCGCCCGCAGCGCCGACCCGCCCGAGGTGATCACGTCCTCCACCACGACCACCGCCGCTCCCGGGGCAAAATTCCCCTCGATCAGCTTTTGCGTCCCGTGCTGCTTCGGTTCCTTGCGCACCGTAAACGCGTCGATGGCCGGTCCCTGGGCAACGCTCGCCGCCGCAATGGCGTAGGCCACGGGGTCCGCGCCGAGCGTGAGACCGCCGACAAAGGCGGGCTTCCAGCCCGCCGCTCGAATCGTCTCGAGCCCCTCGCGTCCGATCAACACCATACCCTCAGCGGACATTGTGGTGAGGCGGCAATCGATATAGAAGGACGACCGCAGACCGGAGGCGAGCACAAAATCGCCGTGGCGGACCGACCGGGACAGCAGGAGGTTTTCGAGCCGGGTCACCGTGGGCCCTTGCGGAAGAGATTGGCCAGGAACCCGCCCCTGGACCCGCTCTCTTCTCGCACGGCCGTGCAGAATCCCCGGGCAAATTCGTCCACCGACTTACTGCGCTTAGCGAGATCGCGTTGTAGCCCGCTCATCACCGCGGCCTCGACCGCTGGTGAAAAGCGCAGGCCGCGTACCGCCTGATTGAGCGGAATCGGGTCTTGAGAGAGTAGTTGTTGGAACAACTCCCTCGGACTTTTGCCCGGAAACGGCAGACACTCGGTCAGCAGGTAATAGGTGATCGTGGCGAGGCTGTACACGTCGGCTTGCTCGCCTACCAGCTCGCCGCTCAGGGTTTCGGGGGCAACGTACTGGAGCGTGCCAACAAAAAACCCCGCGCGCGTGAGCCGCTCCTCGGGGCTGCCCTCGGCGTCCCGGGCAATCCCGAAGTCGAGCAGCTTCACCTGCTGATTGGCGGGATCGTACATGATGTTGGCGGGCTTGAGATCGCGATGAATGATCCCCGCCCGGTGGGTCACATTGAGGGCCGCGCCGAGCTGCTCGACAATCGTGGCGACCACGGCGGGCGCCAGATGGCCCGAGCGGGTTACGAAGTTGCCGAGCGGTTCGCCCTCGGCCCACTCGAGGGCCAGATAATGCAACCCGTCGGCTTCGCCGTAGTCGAAGGTGCGGACGATGTTCGGATGACTGAGGCGTTCGCCGAACTCCGCTTCGCGGAGGAACCGCTTGATGGCGACGGGATCTTTGGCGAGACGAGGAATGAGCACCTTCACGGCGGAGAGGCCGCGCTGCGGGTGCTCGGCCCGATAGACGCCAGCAGTTCCCCCCTCGCCGACGTGCTTGACGAGGCGGTAGCCCGCCACAGTACGACCGACGAGGTTGTCAGGGCTCATCGCGTGAGCCAACCTAGCGGATCACCGGAACGCCAGCAAGCGCTCTCGAACGCAGGAGATAGACACTGTGTCGCTGCTTGACGCTCGTCGCGTGCCGCCACTAACCTTCGCTCGCGATCCGCGGGCCTCGCGGGCGCTCGTCACCAACGGGGAGACACGCATGCGGCGCCTGATGCTGGGGCTCATCGCCGTGGGCGCTGCGGCGGGATGCGGAGGCGGAGCGGGGCGGGGACATGCCCCGCGAACGCCGGCCCCCGTCCCCGATGACGTCCCTGCGGCTGCCACCGCCAGCAGCGTCTACCGCGGCATTGGCCGCCTCGCCGCCGCCGATCCGCTTCCATTCGTCGGCACCCTCGCCTTCGCTGCCGGGTCGGGCGACACGGCGCTCGCCTTGCTGGGCCTCTCGCTGGAAAATCGCTCCCTCAATTTCCAACGCGAGCCCGTGGGGTACACTGCGCGGTATCGGGTTGACATCACGTTGAGCCCGGAGACCGGTGCCCCGCTCCAAGTAGGCCGCGAAGAGACCGTCCGCGTCGCGACGCAGGCCGAGACCGGGCGCACCGACGAGAGTGTCCTGTTTCAGCAGAACTTCCGGCTGTTGCCGGGGAAGCAGCACGTCGTGGTCAACGTGCGGGACGTGAACTCGGGCTCGGAGTCACGGGCCGAAGGCGATTACGAGGTCCCGAAATTCAATCCCGGCAGCACCAGCGAGCCGATCCTCGCATATCAGGCGCAGGGCAGGGGAAAGCAAAGCGATCCGCTCCAACTGGTCCTCAACCCGCGCGGCGTCGTGGGGTTCGGCGGCGACACGCTCCTCGCCTACATCGAGGGGTACGCGTTTCCGCGGGCCCAGACGGTGCCCTTCGAGGTCCGGGACGCCCACGATAGCCTGGTCTACCACGACTCGCTGCATTTCCGCGGCGGACGACCGGTCGAGAGCCAGGTGATTCGGGTGGCCCCCGACAGTCTGGTGCTCGGCGAGATGCGGTTGGTGGTGGGTCTCGGTGCGGCGGCCCGACGCACAACCGCCATCGTCTCGTTCACTCCGCAGTGGCTGGTCACGAGCTACGACCAGATGGTCAGCCTGCTCCGCTACTTCCCACCCAATCCTGCCCTGGATTCACTGCGCCGTGCCGCTCCCGCCGATCGCCCTCGGCTCTGGCGCGAGTTCTGGAAGTCATCCGACCCCGATCCCAAGACGCCCCAGAACGAGCAGCTGGATGAGTACTTCAGCCGCTTGGGAGCGGCCAACGCGCAGATCAAGGACGAAGGCGTCCCTGGATGGCGAACCGATCGCGGCGAGGTCTTCATCTCGCTCGGCGCTCCGGACGAGGCGACGGAGTCGGCGCCGAACGTCTCGGCGCGGATCATCCGCTGGAGCTACTACCGATATCGCCTCACCCTGTTCTTCGTCGATGAATCCGGGTTCAATCGGTATCGCCTGACCTCGCAGTCGCGGTCGGAGTTCGAGCGCACGGTGGCGCGAATCCGGCGGGGCGGGGGAGCACCGCAGACATAGCCGCAGTTGCAAGTCGTAAGCGGGAAGGCCCGTCTATCTTCCTGCCATGCCCAACCACACGCCGCCCCAGCTGTTCCTGGTGGACGGCTACGCCCTGATTTACCGCGCCTTTTACGCCATGATCTCGCGGCCGCTCCGAACGGCGCGCGGCGAGAATACGTCGGCGGCCTGGGGCGCCGTGAATTTCCTGCTCCGCCTGCAGGAGAAGTATCGACCCGACTATCTCGCGTGGGTGCTGGACGCCGGCACCTCCTTCCGCGAAGAGCGCTATCCCGACTACAAATCCACCCGCGAGAAGCTCGACGAGGAGCTGCAAGCCGATTTCGACCGCTCGGTCGAGCGCACGCGTCAGCTACTCGAGGCCTTTCGCGTCGCGGCCGTGGAAGTGCCGGGCTACGAGGCCGACGACGTAATCGGCACGCTCGCCGGCAAGGCCGCGGACCAGGGCCTCCAAACCGTGATCGTGTCGGGCGACAAGGACTTTTACCAGCTCATTGGTCCGGGGATCGCCCTCCTCAATCCCGGGCGCGGTGGACCGGCGGCGGTGGACGAAGTATGGGTCGACGAGAGTAACGCCGGAGAGCGCCTCGGAGTCGCGCCCAGTCAGGTCGCCGATTTCCTCGCGCTCGTGGGCGATAGCTCGGACAACATCCCCGGCGTGAAGGGCATCGGAGACAAAGGCGCGCAGAAGCTCCTCGCGGAGTTCGGGGATCTCGAAACGTTGCTCGCTCGCGCCGGGGAGGTGACGGCCAAACGGGCGCGCGAAGCGTTGCTCGGGCAGGCGGCGGAGGCCCGCCTGTCACGGGAGCTGGTGACGATCCGGCGCGATGTCCCCGCCGAGCTGGACCTGACGCAGTTCGCTGCCCAGGAACCGGATCGCGAGAAGGTGCTGAAGGTCCTCGCCGAGCTGGAGTTCTACTCCTTGCTCAAGAAGGTCGACGGACAAGCAGGGACCCCGGCAACCATCGACACCGGAGCGCCCGCGCCCTCGGTTTCCGGAACGCCGGCACCCTCCCCGATCGCCCCTGCCCCCGTTCGCGCCGCCACGGCCGCCGCCCCCGTGGCGGCGGTAACGGTCACCGTGGTGGACGATCCCGCCCTCCTTCCGGACGTGAGCCAGCGGCTTCGACAAGCGGCCCTGCTCGCGCTGGACACCGAGACCAGCGGCATGACGCCGCGGAGGGCCGAGTTGGTGGGACTGTCGTTGGCGGCGAGCCCGACCGAGGTGTGGTACTTCCCATTTGCCCACCGGCCGGCGGGCGGTGAGTTGGCCGCTCCGGCGCCGGTAAAGAATCTGCCGGCGCTGACCAGCCCGGAGGTGGCGCCGCTTGCGACGCTGTTGGCGGACGCGGCAGTGGTGAAGGCGGGCCACAACGTGAAGTTCGATTGGCAAGTGTTGCGCGGCGCCGGCGTCGAGTTGCGTGGCGTCGCGTACGACACGATGCTCGAGAGCTTCGTGCTCGATCCGGGGCGTCGGTCCCACGCAATCGACACCCTGGCGCTCGAGCACCTCGGCCGAACGATGGAGACGTACGCCGACGTGGCCGGGCGGGGCAAGCGGGAAGTCCCGTTCGCCGAGCTGCCCGTGGGACGCGCCGGCGCCTACTGCGGCGCCGACAGCTCGGCCGTGCTGGCACTCCATGAGTTCTTCGATCCGCGCTTACGAGAGGCCGCGCTGGATCCGCTCCTGGCCGAGATCGAGATGCCGTTGGTCGAGGTGCTGGTGGACATGGAGTGGGCCGGGATCGCGATCGACCGCGCCGTCTTCGAGCGCCTCTCTCGCGAGCTGGGGGCCGACCTCGCTCGCCTCGAGCGCGAGATTGCCGAAGCGGCGGGCACCGAGCTCAACCTCAACTCGCCGAAGCAGCTGGCCACCGTTCTCTTCGAGAAGCATCAGCTGCCGGTGCTCAAGAAGACCAAGACCGGGCCTTCCACCGACGCGGATGTCCTCGAGCAGTTGGCCGGCATGGGTCATGGCCTCCCGAAGCTGATCCTCGACTACCGCGAGCTCCAGAAGCTCAAGAGCACCTACGTCGATGCGCTGCCGGCCGAGGTGAACCCAAAGACCGGGCGCATCCACACGAGCTTCAATCAGACGGGCGCGGCGACCGGACGCCTCTCGTCATCGGAACCGAACCTGCAAAACATCCCGGTACGCTCGACGCGTGGCGAGGCGATTCGCCGGGGCTTCGTGCCGGCGGAGGGGTCGGTGTTCCTGGTGGCCGACTACTCCCAGATCGAGCTTCGTTTGATGGCCCACCTTTCGGGCGATCCGGCCTTCATCGATGCCTTCCGCCAAGGCGGCGACATCCACCGCCAGACCGCATCGCTGATCTTCGCGGTCCCACTGGCGCAGGTGACTCCCGAGATGCGGGCCCGGGCGAAGACCATCAACTTCGCGACGATCTACGGCCAGGGCGCCTTTGCGCTTTCACGCCAGCTCGGCATTTCGCAGGAGGACGCGAAGGCCTTCATCGCGCGTTACTTCGAGCGGTTCGCGGGGGTGCGGGCGTTTCTCGACCGCCAGATACGATTGGCCCGGGATCAGGGATACGTCGAGACGCTCTTCAAGCGGCGGCGGTACATTCCGGAGATCCGGGACCGGAACTTCAACCTGCGCGCGTACGCCGAGCGAACCGCGCAGAACTCACCGTTGCAGGGCTCGGCGGCCGATCTCATCAAGCTTGCCATGGTGCGCGCGCATCGCGAGGTGCGCGAGCGCCGGCTCGAGAGCCGCATGCTCCTGCAGGTACACGACGAGCTGATCTTCGAGGTGCCGCTGGCGGAGGTCGAGACGATGCGAGGGTTGGTCCGGGGGTGCATGGAAACGGTAGTGCAGCTCGAAGTGCCGCTGGTGGTGGACATCGGGGTGGGACCAAACTGGCTGGACGCGAAGCGGTAGGACGAGGGCTCAGCGCTCGACGTTGACGGCGGTGCCGGGCCACCAGTTCCAGCGACCCGCCAGGTGCATGAACGCCGGGACCAGAACCATGCGGATGATGGTGGCGTCCAGCAGCACCGCCACCGCCAGACCGAAACCGAGAAACTGCATCACCAGCACCCGCGCGAACGCGAAGATCCCGAAGACCAGAATCATGACGAGCGCGGCGGACGTGATCACGGAGGCCGTCGCGCTCAATCCTTCCAGCACGGCCTCGTCGTTGCGGCCGGTGCGATCGAACGCCTCCTTTATCCGACTCAGCAGAAATACCTCGTAGTCCATACTGAGCCCGAACACGACGGCGAACACGAGCACCGGGACGACCACAAAGATCGCGGAGGTCGGGCCGTCGAGTCCGAGCACGCTCGAGCCGATCCCCTTCTGAAATACCAGGACGATGAGGCCGAACGTGGCACTCACCGACAGCGTGTTCATGATGATCGCTTTGACTGGAACCAACAGCGAGCGGAACGCGATCGCGAGCATCACGCCCGTGGCCGCCAGGATCAGACCGACCAACAACGGGAACCGCCGGAGCAGGTCGGTCTGGAAGTCGAGACTGGATGCGGCATAGCCCGTCACGAGCACGTCGAGACCCTTGGTGCCCCGGAGTTTCTCGCCCCGGAGCTGACGCACCTTCCGCACGACGTCCATGGCCGTCGTGAGCGACGTCGTGTCCGAGAGGATCACGTCCATGAGCGTCACCCGGGCGTCCTTGCTGAGGTACGCATCCAGGAACTCCGGGGGCAAATCCTTCCGCGCTGCCTCGAGATCGCTGTAGAGCACCGAGTACGCCAGCAGCGAAGTGTTCGGCTTGGCGTCCACCAGGCTCCGCACTTGGCGGACCCTCGGATCCGCCCTGAGTGAGTCCGACAGCGTGCGAAGCCCGCGGAGCACGGCGGTTTCGACTGCGCTGTGTCCCGCGGGCGCCTCGATCACTAGGCGAACCGGCTGAATGACGCCCGCCACGCCCATCGCCGTGAGCGTTTCCACACCCTTGCCTGCGTCAGTGTCGCTTGGCCACCAGTGGCGGGAGGGCAATCCGATTCGGATCCAGAACACGGGTGCCGTGAGGAAGGCGATGGCGAGTCCGCCGATGGCCATAGCCCGCAAGGGGTACCGACTCAATGTGCGGGCCCAGGTCTCCCAGATGCCCGGGGCGTGCCACCACGCCAGCCGGCGGGCGAGCCACCGCGGACGCTCGATGCTGCGACCCATGATGGCGAGCAGGGCAGGGAGCAGCGTGGTGGACAGCAACACCGCCACGGCCACGACGACGAGCCCGCCGAGTCCCACGCTCCGTGTCTCGACCAGGGGAGTCAGGAGAAGCGCCGCAAAACCGACCACCACCGTCAGGCCGGAGGTCACCACGGCTGCCCCAGCCGTGAGAAAGGTCGTGACCGCCGCCTCGCGCCGACGCTTGCCGCGACTCAGCTCTTCCCGAAAGCGCGTCACGACCAGCAGCGAATAATCGATGCCGACGCCCAGGCCGATCATCGTGGTCATGTTGAGGACGAAGACCGACATCGGCGTGATGTGCGTGAGGTAGCCGATGATCGTGAGCGACACCACGATCGCGAGAAATCCGACGATCAGCGGCAGCGCGGCAGCGACCAGCGCGCCGAAGGCGAGCACCAGGATGGCGAGTGTGAGCGGAAGAAGCCGGGCCTCTCCCCGCCGGCTATCGTCCGCGCTGACGGAGCGGACGTCCAAATCGAGCGGCGCTCGCCCGGTGACGTAGGCGGTATACTGCCCGCCGCGAGGCATGCGCTCCAGCGTCTCGCGGATCGCCTGGCGAACCGCGGGCACCAAGCCGGCCGCGCTGTCTCCGGTAGTCGTGCGGAGAGCGACGATCAGGAACGTCGACCGGCGATCCCGACTCAGGAACGAGGTGTCGTTGGTTGACGCGTACGAGACCACGCCGCGCACGAAGGGCTCGGCGGCGAGTGTGCGTGCCAGGCTGTCGAGTACGGTTCGGGAGGCGCCGGAATCGAGCGGGGCAGGCGCAGCGAGCGTGACGGCGAAGAACTCGCTGACCGGGCTGTCGAAACGTCGTTCCAGCTTGTCTTGGGCTTCCGACGCCTCGGTCGTCCGGGTGCTGCCACCCCGGACGTTCAGCAGCCGCTCGGTGTGGGGAGCCTTGAGGGCCGCGAAAATGCCAACCGCGGCCCAGGCGATGACCACCACCCAGCGCCAACGAACCAGGCCACGGGCAAGGTATTCCCTCGGATTCAGGCGATCCCTCCCTGTGCCGCGCTCGCCGCCGGTTGCGGGTGGCCAAATGTTAGACGGCTCCCGAGCCGCACGCCAGCGCGCTGGCGGACCCGCCGCGCGCGACGGCATATTCCCCTTCAAATGTCGCGTCTCCTCCTCCCCGCCCTGACCGGCCTCCTTCTGGTGGTCGTGCTTGCCGATCGGATTACGAGGGTGGCCTCGACCTCGTTGAGCGCGAGCTCACCCGCAGCCGCGGCGGACACGAGTCGCGTCATCGCGGCCAAGCCGCCGCCGCCGCCCGCCGGCAGCTCGCCGCCCACAATCGTGCCGGTTGCCGAGAGCCGAACGCCGACCCTGGATCGGCTGGCAAGACTCGCCGTGCGACGCCAGTTGGCCGGCACCGCCGGCCAGACGTACCTCGACTCGCTCATCGGCACGACCGACTCGGTCGTCCGGCGGTGGCCGGACCGCAACGGAGAGCCGCTTCGAGTGTTGATCATCGAGGGCGACGCGCCCGGGTATGCGCCCAGGATGGCGGGATTGGTCCGCCAGGCACTGGAACGGTGGGCCTCTGCCGGCGTTGGGGTCTCATTTGCGGAGGTTCTGGACACGACGGGAGCCGATATCGTGGTTCGCTGGATCGATCGATTCGACATCGACCGGGCGGGACAGACCGATCTGACCTGGGATCAGCTGGGCCGCGTGCGCCGCGCCATGATTTCGTTGGCCCTCCACTCGACCGCCGG
>DATHMJ010000528.1:0-2752 GCA_035487215.1 Gemmatimonadales bacterium | reverse complement strand
CCCGCTTCACGAGCCCCAGCCGGATGTTCTCCGCGACCGTCATCGAGTCGAACAGCGCCGCGAACTGGAAGACGTAACCGATGTGCGCCCGAAGCTCGGCGAGCCGATCACGGTCGAGGTCCGGGACGTTCTCGCCGTCCACCTCGACCAGGCCGCTATCGGGCTCCAGGAGTCCCACGACGAGCTTGAGCGTGACGCTCTTGCCGCTGCCCGAGGCGCCGATGATGACGGTGTTCAAGCCGGTTGGCACGTCGAGCGACAGGCCCGCCAGCACCACCTTGTCGCCGAACGTCTTGTGTACGCCCTCGAGGCGGATCAAAGCAGGACCAGCGCCCAGAAGGCGTCGAGCACCAGGATCGCCTGGCAGCCCAGCACCACGGCGCGCGTAGTCGAGCGCCCGACGCCCTCGGCCCCGCCGGAGCTGTTGAGCCCTTCGAGGCATCCCATGAGGGCGACGGCCGCGCCGAAGCTGGCGCTCTTGACGAGACCGAACCAGATGTCCTTGAACTGATAGAAGAGGCGCAAACCCTTGAAGAACTCGGGGGTGGACAGCTCGAGTAGGTTGATGGCTGTGATCCAGCCGGACACGACGCCGACCGCCATGGCGAACGAGGTCACCACCGGGAACATCAACGTGGCGGCGAGCACTCGCGGCACGACGAGGTAGGCGAACTTGTCGTACGCCAACGTCTCCAGCGCGTCCACCTGCTCCGTCACCCGCATGGTCCCCAGCTCGGCGGCGATGTTGGCGCCGACCCGGCCGGCCAGCGCCATGCCGGTGAGCACCGGGCCCAGCTCCATCATGACCGTCTTGCCGACGAGCGCTCCCACGAAGTAGAGGGGGACCGCGCCGGTGAATATGTAAGAGGAAAGGAGAGCGAGGACGATGCCGGTGAAAATGGCGATGAAGACGGCGATCGGCACCGAATCCACCCCGAGGCGAACCATGTGGCCCAACAGGAGGGGCCGCCAGGTGGCGACGTCCCCCAGGGCACGGGCTGCATCCGTGCTCCAGCGGCCGACGCGCTGGATGGCGGTGGCGGGATGGGAGAGCACGGGAAGGAAGGTATAGGAGCTATTAGCTGTTAGCTATCAGCTAGCAGCTAACTGGTAGCCGCTGCTATGCTGCAAAACTCGCCAGCGCCCGTCCGACATCGCCATCTCGGAGGCGCTTCAAGGCCCGGTCGCGAAGCTGCCGAACGCGCTCGCGGGTGACGCCGAGCATGGCGCCGATCTCCTCGAGGGTATGCTCCCGGCCGCCGTCGAGGCCGAAGTACAGACGGAGCACCTTCGCGTCGCGGGCAGGGAGGGTCCGGAGCGCACGCTCGATCTCTTCCGACAGGAACTGGTCCATCGCCTGGGCTTCGGCGTCGGCCTGGTCGTCCACGATGAAGCGGTCGATCAATGAGCGATCGCCCTCGGGATCGAGCGGGGCGTCGAGCCGAACTTCGGCCGCGTTGAGGGCTGCCAGCGATTGCACCACGTCCACCGAGAGACCGACCGCGTTGGCGATCTCCTCCGGCGTGGGCTCGCGCCGCAGCTCTTGCCGCAACGATTCGGAGGTCCGAACGATGCGCGAGAGATCCGCCGTGCGATTGAGCGGGACGCGCACCGTGCGCCCGTGGCGTGCGAGGGCGGCGAGAATGGCTTGGCGAATCCACCACACGGCGTAGGAGATGAACTTCACGCCCTGATCGGGATCGAACTTCCGTGCCGCCGTGAGGAGTCCGACGTTGCCTTCCCCGATGAGATCGGTGAGCGCGAGCCCGCGGTTCTGGTATTTCTTGGCGACCGAGATCACGAACCGAAGATTGCGCTTCACCAACTCTTGCATCGCTTCCTGGTCGCCGGTGCGCACCTTCCGGGCGATCGCGACTTCCTGCTGCGTGGTGAGCAGTGGGGTCTTGCTTACCTCGTAGAGGTATTGATCCAGGATGTCGCGATCGGCATCGTAAACGCCGAGGCTTTTGGCGGTCTCCCGCTTCCGGCCGCGGCGCGGCTTCTTGGGAGTGGCGGCCAGAATCTCGGCGGTGGTGAGATCGTCGCTGAGGGGTGCGGGCGGCGGGTCAAGTCGCTCGCGTTTCTTCTTCGTCATGGCTCCTCGGTGACGCCGCGGACGCGCCCAGGGGATGGCGCGCTTTCTGCTTGACACCCCCTGGGGCGCGGACTAGCTTGCGCTGCTGCCGTCGCCTGGATGCGGGGCGAGCCAATATTAATGGGGGCGTAGCTCAGTTGGGAGAGCGCGTGAATGGCATTCACGAGGTCAGGGGTTCGATCCCCCTCGCCTCCATGGCCCGCCGGTGGTCGGCACGCACCGGGCGGCTCCGGCCAACGGGTACGTAGTCGGCGGGTACGGAGGCGGCGGGTGGGTGAGGCAGCGGCTCGGTAAAGCGGCAGCGTGAAGCGGTTGCGGCGGGTTTGCCGCCGCACTAAGATCACACCGCTCACGCGGGAATAGCTCAGTTGGTAGAGCACAACCTTGCCAAGGTTGGGGTCGCGGGTTCGAGTCCCGTTTCCCGCTCTGGCGGTAACGAGAATCAAAGGTTGCATCACACGTCGCGGGGTGGAGCAGTCTGGTAGCTCGCCGGGCTCATAACCCGGAGGTCGTGGGTTCAAATCCCACCCCCGCTACTGGCAGGGCGATCGAGGCGGGAAGAACGGGATGGCTGCTGCGGCTGGGCCGCGCTTCCCGCTTTTCCCGCCCTTCGAGCCTCAAACCCGGGCGGTTAGCTCAGTTGGTTAGAGCGCCACG
>DATHMJ010000527.1:0-6969 GCA_035487215.1 Gemmatimonadales bacterium | reverse complement strand
AGGCCGAATCCAACCGGAAGACCGGCCTCCACCGCCACCGACCCGAGTCCACGGGTGGCCTCCCCCGCGACGAACTCGAAATGCGGTGTCTCTCCCCGGATCACCGCGCCCAGGGCGACGAGGCAGGCATAGCGGCCGGTGCGGGCGGCGGCGGCAGCGGCCACCGGCAGCTCGAACGCACCCGCGACCCAGACGACGTCCACCCGGTCCCGCGGGATCCCGGCGGCATCGCAGCACTCAAGCGCGCCTTCGAGGAGGCGAGTGGTGACGGCCTCGTTATAGCGGCTGACGAGGATGGCCACGCTGCCGACAGGTCGGAGTCGGCCGAGGAGCTCTGGCATAGGGGGATGAATCTAGTGCGCCAGGAGGTGGCCGAGCTTGTCGCGCTTGGTGCGGAGGTAGTCGCGGTTGTCCTGCGTCGGGCTCGCCACGAGCGGGACCCGCTCGACGATCTCGAGGCCGTAGCCCTCGAGTCCGACGAGCTTGCGGGGGTTGTTGGTCATCACGCGGATGGATGACAGCCCGAGATCGCGGAGGATCTGGGCTCCGATGCCGTAGTTCCGGAGATCCGGCGCGAAGCCGAGCCGTTGGTTGGCCTGCACCGTGTCGGCCCCGGAGTCTTGCAGCGCGTACGCGCGGATCTTGTTCAACAGCCCGATGCCCCGGCCTTCCTGATCGAGATAGACGATCACGCCGCGCCCTTCCCGCGCCACCAGCTCCATGGCGGCGTCGAGCTGCGGTCCACAATCGCAGCGGAGCGAGCCGAAGACATCGCCGGTGAGACACTTGGAGTGCATGCGCACGAGAACGTTCGGCTCTCCGGCCACGTCGCCCATGACCAGCGCGACGTGCTCCGCTTTGTCCACGTCGTTCCGGTAGGCGATGACCGTGAACTCGCCGAGATCGGTGGGCATCCGCGCTTCCGCCACGCGGTGGACGAGTCGCTCGGTCTGAAGGCGATAGGCCACCAGCTGCGCCACGGTCACGAATGTCAACCCGTGCTCCGCCGCGAACGTCTCGAGCTCGGGTCGGCGCGCCATGGAGCCATCGGCGTTCAGGATCTCGCAGATGACCCCGGCGGGCACCAGGCCGGCAAGCCGCGCGAGGTCGACACTGGCTTCGGTCTGCCCCACGCGCTGGAGCACGCCACCGGGCCGTGAGCGGAGCGGGAAGATGTGACCCGGACGCCGCAGGTCTCCGGGCACGGTCGCGGGGTTGATGGCGACGTGGATGGTCGTCGCCCGGTCGCTGGCCGAGATCCCGGTGCTGACGCCGAAACGCCGCTCGGCGTCGATGCTCACGGTGAACGCGGTGGACTGATCTTCGGTGTTGCGATCGGTCATCTGCGGCAGGCCGAGCTGATCGCAACGGTCGCCGGTGAGCGCGAGACAGATGAGCCCGCGCCCATGCAAGGTCATGAAGTTGATCATCTCGGGCGTGACCAGCTCGGCGGCGCAAACGAGATCGCCCTCGTTTTCGCGGTCTTCGTCGTCCGCGACGATGACGATCTTGCCGTTCTTCAGGTCTTCGACGGCCTGCGAGATGGCGCCAAACATCATTTGCTGTCCGCCTGCAGCATCGCTGCGACGTATTTCCCGATCGTATCCCCCTCGAGCTGGACCTGATCGCCCGGCACGCGTTCCCCGAGGGTGGTTTCCTGTAAGGTAAACGGAATCAATGAGACCTGGATCACATCGGGAGCCGGTCGCGCGTTGACCGTGAGACTCACCCCGTCGACCGTGATGGAGCCGAGGGGGATGGACACCGCCGCGACCTCGGGAGGCACCCGGATGTCGAGCAGCCGCGCATCGGCGCGCTCGGCGACGACGAGCACGACGCCCGTTCCATCGACGTGTCCCTGCACCAAGTGACCGCCCAAGCGATCGCCGACGCGCAGCGCCCGTTCGAGGTTCACCCGTCTCCCGGGCGTGTAACGCCCTATGGCCGTGCGATCCAGCGACGTCGCGACGACGTGGACCCCGAACCAGCCGGGCCCCGTCTCCTTTACAGTGAGGCATGCGCCGTCGACGGCCACGCTCTCGCCCAGAGCGAGGTCGTCATAAGACGCTTCGATCGCCAGCTCCAGGCCGCCGTTCTGCGTCGTGGCGCCGCGAACGCGGCCGACCGCCGTCACGATTCCGGTAAACATCAGCTTCGTTCCAGCACCAAGAGAGAGTCACTGCCGAGCGCCCGCCGCTCGAGCACTCGCCAGCGGGGCGCCTCGACGATCGACGAGGACGTCAGGCCTCGCACCGCGGGAATACCGCGTTCGCCGAGCCAGAGCGGCGCTTGAATCCAGTAGAATCGGTCTACCAGCCCCGCCTCGAGCAGGCTCCCGGCGACGTGCCCCCCACCCTCGACGAGCAGCGCGGTGACGCCGGCGGCTCGAAGCACCTCGAGCGATTGGGCCATTCCTTCGGCCCGCAGCACCGTGACGCCGGCCGACTCGAGCGACCGTGCGCGCTCGGCCGATGCGTGGGGACCACCAACCACGATCGTCGGCGTCTCCCGTGCGGTCAGCACGAGGCCCAGCTCCTGCGGCACCTCGAGCCGGCGATCGAATATGACTCGCGTGGGGGGAATGCGGACATCCACCGCTCCCCGAACGCTGAGGCGCGGATCGTCGGCCCGCGCCGTCCCGACGCCCACACCAATCGCGTCGAAGCCGGCGCGGAGCCAATGCACGTACTCCCGGGCCTCGGGCCCCGAGACCCACCGCGATCGGCCCTCCCCGTCGGCGATGCGAAAGTCCAGGCTGGTCGCCAGCTTGAGAACCACCCACGGGCGAGCGGGTTCCCGCGCTAGATGAAGGAAGGCGCCGTTCTGCCGCTCGGCCTCCTCGTGCGAAAGGCCGAGCTCGACCGGGACGCCGGCGGCCCGAAGCCGTGCGGCCCCACCGGCGGCCACTGGATTGGGATCCGGAAGCGCCGCGATCACTCGGCCGATGCCCGCGCGAAAAATGGCCTCCGTGCAGGGCGGCTGCTTCCCAAGGTGATTGCAGGGCTCGAGCGTGGAAATGAGGGTGGCGCCGCGCGCCCGCGCACCCGCGGCATTGAGCGCGAGAGGCTCGGCATGAGGCGCGCCGAACTCCGCGTGGAAGCCCTCACCCACGACTTCCGCACCGTTCAGTACCACGGCACCGACGAGCGGATTGGGATGCACCCGGCCCCAACCTCGCCACGCGAGGTCCAGCGCCAGTCGCATTCCCTCTCGTTCGTCCACGCGCGAGAGACCCTACTGGGGGAAGCGCACGCCGCGCGAACCCTGGCGGACGTCACCCATGATCCAGGTGGGGACCCCGTCCGCTTTGGCCGCGGCTTGTGCCACTGCAACCGCCTCCGGGGGCAGCACGGCGATGAGCCCGACGCCGAGGTTGAAGACCTCCCGCATCTCTTCGACGCTGACTCGTCCGGCCTGCTGCAGGAAGCGAAAGAGCGCCGGGAGAGTCCAGGCCGATGGATCCACTGTCGCCTCACAGCCCGGGGGTAATATCCGCACCAGGTTCCCACCGATCCCACCACCCGTAATATGCGCCAGCGCATGGACTTGGGAGAGCACCGGCACCACGCTTCGAAAATAGCTCCGGTGAATCGCCAGAAGAGCCTCGGCGACGGTCTGCCCCGTGTCGCCCAAGGGATCGTTCGGCCCGAGGCGGAGCTGGTCGAAAATGATGCGACGCGCCAGGGAATAGCCGTTGGTGTGCAGACCCGTCGAGCCGTAGCCGAGCAGGACGTCCCCGGGAACGACGCGATCGCCGTGCAGCGCCTCATCGGCTTCGACCACGCCGATGATCGTGCCCGCGAGATCGAACGTGCCGCTGCGGTAAAGCCCAGGCATCTGGGCGGTTTCTCCGCCGGCCAGGGCCATGCCGTGGGCTCGACACCCCCGGGCGATGCCCTCGACGATCGCCGCGGTCTGCTCGACGGCAAGCCCGGCACCGGCCACGTAGTCCATGAACGCGATCGGCCGCGCCGCGTGCACCAGGATGTCGTTCACGCTGTGGTTGACGAGATCTTCGCCCACCGTGTCGAGGCGACCGGCCTGAATGGCGACGAGAACCTTCGTCCCCACGCCGTCAGTGCTCAGCACGAGAATCGGATCTCGCATTCCCGGGGGTATTCGCACCATGCCGCCGAACGCGCCGATTTCGCCCACGGAGAGCGGGGTCCGCGTGCCCGCCACCAGCCGGGCGATGCGCTCCTTGGCGCTCTCGGCACCGGCCAGGTCCACCCCGGCCGCCGCGTACTGACTCGCCCCCGCCTGCCCGTCTTTCGTCACGGAACCAGCTCGGCCAGTGCGACGTGGGTCAGGTCGCGGAACGTACGCACCCGACGCTGCACGTCGATCAGCGTTATCCCGTCGAAGCCGCGGACGCCGAACTGTGAGACCGCGTACGATCCCATCGCGGCGCCGTACACCATGGCGGAGCGCAGGCTGTCGTCCGAAACCCCGCCGGTGCGAGCGAGGTATCCCATGAACCCGCCGGCAAACGCGTCGCCGGCGCCGGTGGGATCGAACACCTCTTCCAGCGGAAAAGCCGGCGCGTAGAACGTGCGGCCGGGCTCGATCAGGAGTGCGCCAAATTCCCCTTGCTTCACCACGAGGCGCTTGGGGCCGTGCGCCAGGATCCAACGACCCGCGCGATGAATGTTCCAATCGGCCGAGAGCTCCCGGGCCTCGCTGTCGTTCACCATCAGCAGGTCCACGCGCTTGAGCAGCGCCATCAGCGCGTCCTTCTTGCTCTGGATCCAGTAGTTCATCGTGTCGCACACGACGACCTTCGGGTGCTTGACCTGCTCCAGCACGCCCAGCTGAAGCTCTGGATCGATGTTGCCGAGGAACAGGTAATCCGCGGAGCGGAACGACTCCGGAAGCTTGGGCCGGAAGTCCGCGAACACGCCGAGCCGCGTCTCCAACGTCTCCCGACTCTGCAGATCGTAGGAGTACTTCCCCTTCCAGCGGAAGCTCTCGCCCTGCGCCCGCTCCACGCCCGACCAATCGATGCCCCGCGGGGCCAAGGCCTCGAGCTGGTCCCAGGGATAGTCGTGCCCGACGACGCCCACGACCTTGACCGGATGCAGCAGCGAGCCCGCGACGCTGAAGTACACCGCCGACCCGCCCAGGACGTCCGCCGTGGCACCGAAGGGCGTGAACACCGAGTCCAGCGCGATGCTGCCGACGACGAGCAGACTCATCCGGTCACATCCGTTCGGGGGCGGTGATGCCGAGGATCGCGAGCCCGTTCGCGAGGAGGGTGCGGGCAGCGCGCGCGAGGAGCAATCGAGCCTGCTCGGTCGCCGGACCTTCCGGAGCGCCGACGGCGCGGGTGTGATGGTACCAACCGTGTACGGCCGTCGCGAGCTGCTGGAGATAGTTGGTGGCGCGGTGTGGCTCCCGCTCGCGGGCCGCCCGCTCCACCACCTCGGGGAAGAGGCCCAACTTCTTGAGCAGCTCCTGATCTTCCGGCGCGGGCAGCGCTCCGAGATCCAACGGCCCGGTCACAGCCTCCGGCGGCCGACCCGCCGTGCGGAAGATGCCGCTCAGCCGGGCGTGCGCCATCTGGACGTAGAAGACGGGGTTCTCGTCGGTTTGGCGCTTGGCCAGCTCGATGTCGAAGATGAGCGGCGAATCGCCCGGGCGCATGAGGAAGAAGTAGCGCGCCGCATCGACGCCCACCTCGTCCACCAGGTCGCGCAGGGTGATGAACTCGCCCGACCGCTTCGACATCTTCACCTCTTCGCCATCTCGAACCACCTTCACGAGCTGCAGGATCGCGACGTCGAAGAAATCCGCCGGCAGGCCAAGCGCCGCCAGCACCGAGCGCATGCGGGGGACGTAGCCGTGGTGGTCGGCGCCCCACACGTCGATGGCGTGGTCGAAGCCACGCCGGCGCTTGTCCACGTGGTAGGCGATGTCCGGCACGAGATAGGTCAGCGAGGCGTCGCTCTTTCGCAGCACGCGATCCTTGTCGTCGCCGAACTGGGTAGTGCGGAGCCAGAGGGCGCCGCCTTCTTCGTAGGTGAGGCCCCGCTCTCCGAGGAGAACGAGCGCGTCGTCCACCAGGCCGCGATCGTACAACGACTGCTCCGACGTGAAGACGTCGAAGTGAACGCCGAAGTCCGCCAGGTCGCGGTTCTGCTCCTCCCGCTGCGCCCGGAGCGCCAATGCCCGACACTGGCGGACACCCTCCTCGGCCGGCAGATCGGCGAAATCGCGCCCGCGCTCCCGCAGGATCTGCTCCGCGGCCTCCGTGAGGTAGGCGCCGTGGTAGCCGCCCTCCGGGATTTCCGCCTCGCGCCCCAGTGCGTGCTGGATCCGGGCCCACAGTGACAGCGCCAGCTTGTCGATTTGGACGCCCGCGTCGTTGATGTAGAACTCGCGGGCGACGGAATGTCCGGTCCACTGGAGCAGCGACGCCAGCGCGTCGCCGTAGGCGGCGCCGCGCCCGTGGCCAACGTGCAGCGGACCGGTAGGATTGGCGGAGACGAACTCGACGTTGACCTTGAGGCCGACGCCGATTTCGCTCCGGCCGAAGGCGGCCCCGCGCTCGAGGATCTGTCGCACCACCAGGCCGAGCTGGTCTTCCGCGAGCCAGAAGTTGATGAAGCCCGGGCCGGCGATCTCGACCTTGGAGACGAGCGAGGCCGGAAGCTTGAGCTCGGCGATCACGCGCTCGGCGCTCGGGCGGGGCTTGGCCTTCTCGAGTCGGGCTATCACCATGGCGAGGTTGGTGGCGAGGTCGCCGTGCCCCGCATCGCGCGGCCGCTCGAGCACGAAGGTGGCGCCCGGATGGCCCAGTACCTCGGCAACCCGGGCAAGCTCCCCCTTGATGGCGTCGCTCACTCGGGCGCCTTTTTGGCGGCGGGCTTGTCCGCCTTCGGGTTCGCCTCCGCCTTCGTGTCGGCCTTCGCGTCGGTCTTCGCGTGGGCCTTCGCGTCGGTCTTCGCGTCGGTCTTCCCGTCGGCCTTC
>DATHMJ010000526.1:0-4515 GCA_035487215.1 Gemmatimonadales bacterium | reverse complement strand
TTGAGCCCGGAGGCCGCCCGGACCAGCCCGCGGTGGACGGTGGACGAGCCCGCTTTCCAACAGGCGGTGGATTTGGTCTTGAAGGATGGGCGACCCGACGCGGCCCTGGTGTGGGGAGGCGCCGAGTTCGTCGCCATCGGGCGGCACGATTTCCCACCGGCCGTCTTGGACCGGATCGACTGCATGGCGCTGGCCGCGTGGCGGGAGCTGGGCTTGCCACAGCCGCTCCGACTCAAGGCGAGGAACCTGCGCGGTCTGGTGCACCAACTTCGGCACGAGCGCCGATGTGTCCGCGCCTTCGAGGCCTGCGTGGTCGTTGGGCCGGAAGATGCCGCCCTGCTCCGCCGGATCTCCGGTCGGGACAGCGTTTACGTCGTGCCGAACGGCGTTGCGATTCAGCTGCAGCACACGCCCGCCGACGAGGCTCCGGTCCCCACGGTGGCGTTCACCGGTGTCATGGCCTTCCCTCCCAACGTCGACGCGGTGGGCTATTTCGTGGAGTCGGTGTGGCCGATGGTCCGGGAACAGGTGCCCGACGCTCGGTTTCTGATCGCCGGGCGAGACCCGACCAACGACGTGCAGCAGTTGGGCACGCTCCCCGGTGTCGAGGTGCTGGGCGAGGTGCCCGATATGGGCGCCGTGCTCAAACGGGCCTGGGTGGCTGTCGCGCCGATGCGGACCGGCGCCGGTATCAAGAACAAGGTGCTCGAAGCGTGGGCAGTCGGGACGCCCGTCGTCATGTCGCCGGCCGCGGCCAACGGACTCTCGCTCGACCCGACCGCCGAAAGCCTCGTCGCTGAGGAGCCCGCACGCATGGCCGAGGTGATTTCTCGCCTGCTGACGGATGCGGCCGAGCGCCGGCGACTGGGGACGAGCGCCCATCGCCTGGCCGCGAGCCATGCGTGGGGAAGTGCCGCGAGGGAAATGTCGAGACTCCTGCTCAATGCCAGCCAGCGCCCCCCGTTGAAGGACAGCGCGTGATCGCTGCGCCCGCTCGACGCGGGGCGCTCATCGCCGTCCTCGGGCTCGGCTTCATCGCAGCGATGACGCTGACACCCGCGCCGCACAACGTCGAGCGGGTCGCCCTGACCCCGCTGTGGTGCCTCCGTTGCGGTGACCTCGCGGGGATGGACATCATCCTCAACGTCATTCTCTTCGTCCCCTTCGGCTTCGGCCTCCGCCTGGCCGGCTGGCCCCGCAGTCGCGTCGTGCTCGTCGCGTTCCTCACCACCGTCTTCATCGAGACCACGCAATACTTCTTCATCGTCGGCCGCGATGCGACCCTGAGCGACCTCCTGACGAACACCACCGGCGGCGTGGTGGGGATGATCCTGGCCGAGCGCTTCGGGCTGCTCGTGTCCCCTGCGCCCGGGCCCGCCCGGTGGCTCGCGGCGCTGAGCGCGGCGTTCTGGCTGCTGGCTCAAGCCGTGACGGCGTGGGGAATGGCGGTCACCCTCCCGGAGCGCCCGTTCTGGGGGCAGCTGGCCCCCGAGCTTGGCCAATTCGACCGGTTCCGGGGCGAAGTCATCGACGCCAAGATCGCGGGCGAGCCCATGCCCTCCGCGCGGCTCGCCGATACACCCACCATCCGCCGCCGCCTGCTTGCCGGGCAGGGAATCGAAGCCCGGGCAGTGGCGGGGCCGCCGCCAGCCCGCCTGGCCCCGATCGCCAGCGTATTCGACGAGGGGCAACAAGAGATCATCCTGCTGGGCCAGCAACGCACGGATCTGGTCTTTCGGATCCACACGCGCGCGTGGTCGCTGGGCCTCCGGGGGCCTTCCCTTCTCGTGCCCGAGGCAATTCCCGCCGATTCCGGCCGACAATTTCTTGCCGAGGGCCACCTCGCCAACGGGTACATGGAGGCGAGGGCCGACGCCCGTGGCGGCTCGATCGGGCGTACCCTCGCGCTGTCGCCGAGTCTCGGGTGGAGTCTGCTGCTGCCATTCGAGAACTACGCGTTTGGAGACAACGTGCGGTTGCTCACCGCTCTGTGGCTGGCCGGGCTGCTCCTCCCGGTGGGGTACTTCACCGCGCGGGCCCAGCGACCCGGACTCGGCCCGCCGGTGCTGCTTGGCGCCCTGATCGTGGTCGGCATCGCCGGGATGTGTTGGCTCTTTCGGTTGCCGCCCGCCAACTGGAGTGAGTGGGCCGCGGCGATCGGAGGAGCGGGAAGCGGATGGGGCCTCGGGAGAGGCGGCGCCCTGTGACCCGGCCGCGGGTATCGATCGTGGTCCCCGTCTTCAACAAGGCCCGGTTCCTGCCCGCAGCTCTCGACTCGATCGTCGCCGCCGTGCGTGCCTACGGCGATGCGGAATTGATCGTCGTTGACCACGGGTCCACCGATGGCTCGCGCGATCTGGTCGCGTCCCGCTACCAACCGATCGCGCGGATCCTTGATTGGAAGGGTGGAACGATCGCTGCCGTTCGGAACCACGGCGTCCACGCTGCCAGCGGTGAGGTCCTGAGCTTCATCGATGCCGACTGCACCATCCCGCTGGACTACTTCGGCAGTCTGGCCGACGTCCTCGCAACCAGCGGAGCGATGGCGACCGGTGCCGAAGTGGTGCCGCCGAGCTCACCAAGCTGGGTCGAGGAAGTCTGGTATCGCCTGCACCGACGTGCGCGCGACGGCGAGCAAGAGTGGATCGGATCGGCCAATCTCGCAGTCGTGCGGGCCGCGTTCGACGCCGTGGGCGGATTCGACGAGCGGCTCGTCACCGGTGAAGACACGGAATTCTGTCAGCGGCTCAGAGACCGCGGCTACCGCATCTACGAATCGAAGCGGCTCACCGCGGTGCATCTGGACAACGCGAAGACGGTGGGGTCGTTCTATCGCAAGGAGGTGTGGCGGGGGCTCGGGATGTTCGGCACGGTACGGCCAGGGGCGATCGACAAGCCGACGGTGATGACGGTCGTGCATCTGGTGCTCTTGGCCGCGGGCATCCTCGCGCTCGCCGTGGCCGGGTGGGCATGGCCCGTCCGGCTCGTCGTGGCCGCGGGGCTGGTCGTGGCCGCGCCTGCCGCCGCGCTCTTGTATCGGGCGGCGGCCGGCGGCGACCTGGGCCGGCCGTTGCGCGCGTTGTTGTTGTACGAGGTGTACTTCGTCGCTCGGGGAGCCGCGATGGCGCGGCTCCTGTTTCGGGGCGTAAGAGGTTAGAGCGCGGCGGAGGAGGTCTGGAGTGCGCCGCCCAGAGCCCGCAGCGCTTCGTCTCCATAGAACAGCTTGATGTACTTCGCCTGCTGGTTGGTGAGGCGACGAACCGCCCATGACAAGTGGACGACGTGTGGCTCGTGAGGGGGCGCCAGCGGATGCATCCCGCACTCCTCGGGCAGATGGTTGCCTTTGCGGGTGTTGCAGGCACTGCACGCCGTGACCACGTTGGTCCACTCGTTGTCGCCGCCGCGCGAAAGCGGGACGAGGTGATCGCGGGTCAGGCACTCGCGATGCCGGAGATCGGCCTGGCTCCGGTGGCAGAACTGGCAGCGGTAGCCGTCGCGCGCGAAGAGAAACGTGTTGGTGACCTGACGACGGAAGCGGCGAGGGACGTGGACGAAGCGGACGAGCCGGATGATCGCTGGTTTGGGCAGAGCGAGTCGCTCGCTGCGGACGACGTCGTTGCCGTCCGCCTCGACGATCTCGGCTTTCCCCTCGATCACCAGGCGCAAGGCCCGCCGCACCGGCACCATCGTAAGGGGTTCAAACGACGCGTTGAGCGCAAGGCAGCGCACGAAAGTCTCCTCGTAACCGCAAGAGCCAACGAATCCTAACTCTCTTCGTCCGCACCGGGCAAGGGAGCCGAGTCCTAGCGCAACAACCCCTCGATCCGCTTGGCGACGGCCTGCCGCAGTCGCTCGCTGCGCGTGATCACCAGCACCGTGTCGTCGCCGGCCAGCGTGCCCATCACCTCGTTCCATCCCGCCTGGTCCATCGCCGCGGTCACGGCCCCGGCCGAGCCGGTGGCGGTCTTGAGCACCAGAAAGGGGCCGACCCCGTCCACGCTCACCACGAGCGCCGGGAGCACATGGCCGAGATCGGGCTTGAGGTTGCCGTCGGTGGGATGAGCGTAGTAGGCCCCGTGCTGCGGGTCGGTCAGCTTCGCCAGACCCAGCTCGCGGATGTCTCGCGACAGCGTCGCCTGTGTGACCGCGTAGCCCTCGGCCGCCAGCGCCCGACGCAAGTCTTCCTGATTGTGGACGCGCTGCTCGCGGACGACCCTGAGGATCGCCGCCTGCCGCTGGACTTTCATGCGCGGATTCCTTCGAACACTGGCCGTCCTCCAACGTAGGTCGCTACCACCGCGTTCTCCCCGCTCATCACCTGCTCGACCGGAGGCCTCGTGTCAGTCAGGCGGATCACGACCGCGTCGCCCCATTTTCCCGCGGTCAGCGTCCCGACCTGTCGTTCGAGTCCGAGCGCCTTGGCGCCCTCATACGTCACGAGCGCGAGCGCGTCGTCCCAGGACAACTCGGCCAGAGCTCGGGCCGCCCGCGCCTCAGCCCGAAGGTCGACGCTCG
>DATHMJ010000525.1:0-2355 GCA_035487215.1 Gemmatimonadales bacterium | reverse complement strand
GACCGACCGGAGAGGGGCGCTGCGATCTCGATCCCGGAGGACCTGCCCTCCGGCGTTACAGTGTTCCACGCGGGAACCACCGTCGACGACGCCGGCATGCTGCGGGTAGCGGGCGGCCGCGTGTTGAACGTCACGGCCGTCGCCCCCACCTTTGCCGAGGCCCGCCGGCTGAGCCGGGAGGCTGCCCACCGGATCAACTTCGCCGGGAAAGTCTTCCGCACCGATATCGGCTGGCGGGAGGCCGCCCGCCTCACCCCGGTCTGACCCCCGCCCGACACCCCTGCGTCATCGCGATACGAACGTCATCCGCCGACACCAGTGTGCGGCGAATCCGACAATATTCGTCCCAATAGCGTTGGGTTATTCGCACCCGCACCGACTGAGGCCGGGGCGGCCGATTCACCACTTCCCTGAGGCGTGTCCCATGCGGGTTTTTCGATCTCTCGTTCCCCCGCTCCTGTTCTGCATCATTGCGGGGTGCAGCAGCTCCACGACGCCTAGCAGCCAGAACGCCCCACCGCCGACGCCGTCCGCGAACGACATCGGGATCACGCTCGGCGCCCGGACCAAGACCACGACGGCATTCACCCCGAACCCCAAGACGGTGGCGCTGGGTGGCGGGGCGAGCGTGTCCGTGCGCTGGATCAACCAGGACATCAGCGGCGGCGACTACACGACCGGTACGGCGGTCAGCCACCAGATCATGTCGGACAACGGTGCCTTCGCGACTTCGCCGCTGCTCGGTGGAAACGCCACCTATTCCATCTCCCTGACGACTGCCGGCTCATACCCCTACCACTGCAACATCCATCCGAACATGGTAGGAACCATTACCGTGAATCCGTAGCTCGACCGGCCGCGGGCGCAACGCCCGCGGCCTATGTAGTTTGCGGGCACGCATGCCTGAGCTGCCCGAGGTCGAAACCATCGTGCGAGAGCTGCGCCCGCGAGTCGTGGGTCGCTCGCTCCACGATGTCGCCCTTTCCCACGACGACGTGCTGCGGGGTGTCACCCGTCGCAGGCTGTTGCGCGGACTGGAGGGGGCGTCCGTCAGAGGGCTCGGCCGCCGCGCCAAGCACGCCGTATTCGACTTGGGTGACCGGCGGCTCGTGGTGCAGCCGGGCATGACGGGCTCCCTCGTCGTGCACGATCGGCCGCTCTCGGCCGACGAAACCCGATATGCGGTCCTCTCGGCGCGCCTAGACGACGGGCGTCGCCTCGTGTACCGCGATGTCCGCCGTCTGGGCACGCTGCTGCTGCTGGACCAGAAGGGCTGGCAGGCCTACGATCGCGCCATCGGGCCCGAGCCGCTCGATCCCGGCTTCACGCCCAAGCGCCTGGCTCAAATCCTGGCGGCCTCGCGACAGGCGGTGAAGAAGGTCCTCATGGACCAGCGGCGGATCGCCGGGGTGGGCAACATCTACGCGAATGAGGCCCTCTTCGCGGCGGGCATCGATCCCTCCCGCGCCGCGAATCGCGTGCGCCCGGAGGAAGCCGAGCTTCTCCACGCGAACCTCGTCCGCATCCTTCGCGCGGCGATCAAGTCCAACGGCACGACGTTCCGCGACTATCGAACCGGCACGGGCGAGTCGGGCAACTTTCAGCTCGAGCTGTTCGTGTACGGGCGCGAGGGGGAGCGCTGCAAGCGCTGCGGTACTCGGCTGATCGGGACTCATCTCATCGACGCACGCATTTCCGTGCTGTGCCATCGCTGCCAATCGTGAGTCGCGCGTCCGCCCGCGCCCGCGCGCTCCGCCTGCCGCTGCCGGCCGCCGATCTGGGATCGCTCAAAGCCAGAGTGCGTGCCCTCGCGGAGAACCGGCCCGCGGTCTATCGGATGGTAGACGCGACCGGGAAGGTGCTCTACGTCGGCAAGGCCAAGCGTCTCCGCAACCGGCTGCTCAGTTACTTCCGCGCGGAGTACCCCGACGACAAAGCCGCGCGGATCCTCTACGCCGCGCACGACCTCGTCTGGGACTACGTGCCGAGCGAATTTGCCGCCTACCTCACCGAGCTGCGCCAGATCCACCGCCATCGCCCCCACTTCAATCTCAGGCTCAATCGCATTCGGCGCGCCGTCTTCGTGAAGCTGTCGGGCGGTCCGGCGCCGCGCATCACGAGCGGGAGCACGGTCGGTGGAGACGACGCGCGTTGCTACGGGCCGTTCCGCTCCTTCGGAAGGACGGAGGAGGCCGTCCGCACGTTGGCCGATCTGCTCGGCCTCCGGGATTGTGCCGCCAGCATGCCGATCGTCTTCGCCGGGCAGGGCGATCTGTTCGGGCAGACCCGACGGGCCGCGTGCATGCGACATGAATTCGGTTTCTGCGCGGGGCCGTGTGCTGGATTCGTGGCGGA
>DATHMJ010000524.1:0-5114 GCA_035487215.1 Gemmatimonadales bacterium | reverse complement strand
ACCACGACGACCACCGAATTCATCCCGCCCCGCTCGTTCATCACGGCCGGCGAGATTCAGGGCTGCAACATGGCGTTTCGTCGCGCGGTGCTGGAGGCGATTGGGGGGTTCGACCCCATGCTCGGCCCGGGCACCCGGTTCATCTGCGAGGATGTCGATCTCGCGGCCCGGGCGTCGGCGGCTGGGTGGATCGGAGGATACTTCCCCGAGCTCCTCGTGTACCATCATCACGGCCGGAAGACGACGGCCGAAGAGGCTGCGCTGCTGCGGGACTATGGGTGGGGTCGAGGGGCGTATTTCGCGAAGTTCATCTTCGATCGGCGTACCCGGATTCAGTTCCTCAAGCGGTGCTACTGGCATTGGCGAATTCTGCCGTTCCGGGTTCTTCGCTTGGAGGTTGCGGGGGCCGCGCGCTACACCCTTGCGCGCCTCTTCGCGTCGCCCGAGCCGGTGCCCCCCGTGCCCGCGCGGCCCTCCGACGCCTCGCGCCCATCGGCCAAGGCCGGGTGAGCGTCAGCCGTAGAATCCTGCCCCATACCACCGGAACCGACCGCGGGCCGCGCTGGCGTTCTTGAGCTCATCCAGCCACCGCTCCGGCCGCCCCACCGCCCGCCATAACCAGTACCGCGCTTCGGACTCCACCAACTCTCGCCAGAGCCACAACGGGCGTCCCCACAGCGCGCGGTTCTGGGCCTTGGCGGCCCGCCCGAGGTACTCGCCCCAGCCGAAGTAGTAGCCGCGGAGATAGGCCACCGTCTGCCGCGCTCGGGGGATGAAGTGCGTGACTCTCGCGCCGGGCACCCACCGCCCCTCCTTTCCCGCAGCGGCCAAATGGCGCACCAGCGCCAGCTCCTCGCTCCGCATCGAGCTGCCCGGCCGGAGGCCCAGCCCGGGGTCGTACTGGACCTCGGTGTAGATCTCGCGCCGGACCGCCATATTCGCGCCGTAGGGAAAGTTCGTGGCCGAGAGGCGCACCGGGCTCGGCCCGAGGTCGAGCACCGCGAAGGCGGCGTGCACTCGGCCGAAGCCCGCCCTGAGCCACGCCGGCGGCTCGCCCTCGAACCACGGCTCGATGGGGCCGCCAAAGAATGTCGCGTCGGGCCAGCGATCGAATGCGGCCGCGTATTCGGTGAGCCAGGCCTGGTCAACCAGGACATCGTCGTCGGTCCAGACGACGTATTCGCCGCGGGCCTCGCGGATGGCCGCGTTCCTGGCGTTGGATTGGCCGGGCTCGGGTTCGTAGATGCGGCGGAGCGGCAGGCGCGTTTCGAACTCGGCGAGGACGGCATCGGTCGCGTCGGTGCAGCGGTTGTTGACCACCACCAGCTCCCAGGCCAGCTGAGCCGGTATCGCCAACTGCGCCATGCGCTCCAGCGTCTGGCGGAGCAGGTCGCACCGGTTCCAGGTGCAGATGGCGACGGTCAATCGCAGCGACATGAGTGACGTGATCCTGGTCTGCTGGGGTTCCCTATGAGAGGCGGAGCAGCCCCCGGAGGGGAGCCCGCAGCGCTCGTTGCGCCGCCGGCGGAATTCTGTCCCAAAGCCGGGCGGCGGCAAGCCACGCCGGCCACAAGGTGCGCGCCCGCCGCCACCGCCGCTGAGCCGGCTCGGTTCCCGGCACGAGGGCGCCCAGCTCGAGGGCGAGCGCAAAGAACGCGGCGTCGCGGCTGCGCCAGGCTTCGCTGATCAATCGGCTCCAGGAGGCCCGCATGACTTCCGCGACCCGCTCGGCGGTGGCCTGGTCCTCGGCTTCAATGGTGCGGAGCAGGCGTGCCCGAGAATCGTACGCTCCCCGAACCAGCTTCAGGCGTTGCTCGCTGGCTTGCTCTTCGTGGCCGCGATAGTTCGCGGTGACGTCGTGGGTGCAGACGAACCGGACGCCACGACGTGCCAGGCGCAGCCACAAGTCATAGTCCTCGGCGAATCGCATCGACTCGTTGTAGCCGCCGGCCGCCAGGAGCACGTCGCGCCGAACGGCCACCGCCATCTGGGGCACGATGTTGTCGCGCAGCGAGATCCAGAAGACGTCGAGCGGCTGCTGCTCGGGTATGAATCGGTCGGATTCCCCGGTCCATGAGCCACACCGCCGGATGCGGGCGAATGCGACCCCCGCCTCCGGAAACCGATCGAGCAGGCCGATCACCGCCTCGGTGTGGCCTGGATCCCACCAGTCGTCCGCGTCGAGAAACGCGATCACATCGCCGCGCGCCGAGTGGATCCCGACGTTGCGGGCGCGCGAGGGGCCGCCGTTCTGCCCGGTGAACAGGCACGTGGTGCCCAGCGACGCCGCCAGCGTGGGCGACCCATCCTCGGAGCCGTCATCCACGACGAGGATCTCGTCGACCGGCCGTCGCTGCGCTTGCACTGAGGTGAGGGCTTGGGCGAGATGCCGGGCCGAGTTGTAGCTGGGAATCACGACCGAGACTGTCGTCACGAGGGTGGAGCAGGCTCCCGCAGCCGATAGACCTGCACCGGGAAATGGAAGCCCGGCAGATTGGCGACCAGTTGATACCGCTCGGCGAGCGTCGCTCCGAGCTGCGGCAACAGCAGTCCGTACGTTCGCTCGGTGTACCCGTCCAATACGACGAATCGTGGCGGCGCCGTGGCCAACTCCCGCGCGAGCCGCGCAGGCTCGCCGGCCGCGTTGCCCAGCATGAAGCCGAGTGGGTGGGTCACGTTCGCAAATGGGCGGCGCCCCGCTTCCAGCTCCCAGATGACGGCGCCCGACATGACGCGATCGCCCTCGTTGGAGCCGTGCCGGATGATGTTCGCGACGGTGTGAACCGTCTCCGGCGGCCAAACGGTCTCGTACTTCAGATCGATGATCGAGCCGGCCCGATTGAATGAATATCCCAATACCCCGGCGAAGATGGCACAGGCCGTGAACGCCGCGAACCACGCGCGCCGTTGCGCACTCGCCCCGGCGGCCCAGTACGCCCCCACCAGCACGCCGGGGACCAGCGCCAGCTTGAGGGCTCGCCGCGCGGCGACCGGTGCCCCGACGGTTCCCGAGGCGAGCGCGAGCACGAGCACTGTTACGACCACGATAGCGGCCCACCCGCGGGTGCGTCCGTCGGCGGCCAGCTGCGCGAAGCTGAGGGCGAGCGCCGGGATGAGGAAGCAGGCGTAGGCGGGAAGTTCCCGTCCGGCAAAATGGCTCAACGCAAAGGCTGCGATGGGGTAAGCCGCGAGCAGCGCGAGGGCCAATCCGAAGCCGAGTCTGGGCAGGCTCAGTCGCAGCAAATCGGCGACGACCGCGCCCGTCAGGATCGCAAGCGGGGGGAGGAACTCTTCCGTGTACTGCGGAAAAAAGCCGCGATGCAGACTCCAATACGCGTAGACCATGAACAAGCCCCCGAGCCAAGCCAGCAGGAGCAGTGTGGGCCGCGGATGATCCGCCCGCCATCGCTCGCTACCGAGTCTCCCAAGGCCAAGCCCGAGCGCGCCGATGAGGCCGGCAAGCAGGCCCGCCAAGAGCACCCCGACGCTTCGGAGATAGGCCATGGTAATGGCGTAGGTCTGCTGGGTGCGGACGACGCTCGGGCCGGTGGCGCTCTCCCCACCGCCGGAGGGCCGTGGCCTGCCGATGTTCGGAAAGTGCTCCACCAGGATCGAGAGCGGATTGAGCGAGCTGGTCCACCAGCCGCGGAAGCCGAGACGGCCGAGGTACAGCAGGGTGAATCCGGCGCACGGCAGGAGGAAGCCGACCACAAAGAGTCCCAACCGCCGGGCCAACAGAGCAGGGGTTCGCCAGGACTCGATCAGCAGGATGAGGGCCGCCGCGGCCACCGCCCCGAGGGCCGACTCCCGGGAGTAAAACGCTAGCGACAGAAAAAGCCCGGTGAGCAGGATGCTCAGCCGGTCGCCGGGCGTTTGCAGGTGACGGATCAGAAAGTACACGCCGAGACACGTCGGGAGGATCGTGACCGGCTCGGTGTGCACGATCGGCGACCAGATGACGGCGAGCGGCTGCATCGCGTAGATGAGCGCGGCGGCGACCGCCGCTCGCCCGTCGAACAATCGACGCGCGATGAGATACACCAGAGCAATGTTGGCGACGGTGACCGCGGCCAGCCCAATTCGAACGCCTTCGTAGCTCCCACGCGCAAGGCGCAGCAGCCCGGCCAGCACGTACGTGTACGCGATCTGACGGGACTCGAAGTCCACGAACGGCCGCAGCCCATCGAGCGCCAGCCGGCCATCCATCAGGTGCGCGCCTTCGTCCGGATTGATCCAGCGGCCGGGGACCAGCGCGAACCGGAGAACGAGCGAGAGGCCGAGAATCGCGATCAGCCACCGCAGCTCCCAGCGATCCGATTGGTTACCGGGCTGGCTCGAAGGGAGCATCCGGCTTCTGGCTGGCGAGACCCATGTGGGAATTCATTTGCACCGACCCCCAGAACGGGGCGCCGGGCTCGATCGGGAGCACGAGCGTGGGACCGACCAAAACGTCCTTGTTGAGTCGGGGACTGAAGACGTGGCTCTCGAACGAATAGACGCCGGCAGGCACGTTCAGCTGGAGGTCGATGTCCAGCTCGAAGTCGCCGTCGGAGGGGATGGGAATATCCCAATCCTGCGTGCTCGTCGCGAAGAGCACTTTGCCCGTCTGCACCCCTCGAACGCGGAGTCCGACCGTGTCCGAGGAGTTGGCATCGCGCCCCGAGACGTGGCCTTCGATGCGGAACTGCGCGGGCCCGCCCGAGCGGAGCGGCTGCGGTGACTGGAGATTCAGGCGTTCCAGATGGAACGGATTCCGTCCATCTTGGGTGACGTCGCTCCCACCCGCCGTGCGCAGATAGGCGGCCACACACTCGGTCGGCGTGCCGGCGTGCACGATTGCGCCTCGGCCCAACAGGATGCCGTGGGTGCAGAGGGTCGAGACCCGGTCCAGCTGGTGGGAAACCACCACGACCGGAATCCCGCTCTTCACCATCGCCTCGATCCGCCCGAACGCCCGCTGCTGAAAGGAGAAGTCCCCCACGGCCAGGACTTCATCCACGATGAGAACCTCGGGGTCGAGGTGCGCCGCGATGGCGAAGCCGAGCCGCGCGGACATGCCGCTGGAGTAGCGTTTGACCGGGGTATCGATGAAGTCGGAGATGCCGGAGAAGGCG
>DATHMJ010000523.1:0-2988 GCA_035487215.1 Gemmatimonadales bacterium | reverse complement strand
GGAAGGTTGGGAGACCCGGATCAGGTAGCCGCCACCGCCACCTGGCTGTGCTCGGAGGAGGCCTCTTTCATCTCCGGCGCGGTGATCTCGGTCGACGGAGGTCGCCTCGCGGGTTCGGTAGGAAGGGTTTAATAGCCGGGTGAACATCCTCGTCTGGATAGTCGTCGGCCTGATCGCCGGGTCCCTAGCCAGCCGGCTCGTGACCGGCAAGGGGAAGGGATGCCTGGCCGACATCGTGATCGGCATCATCGGCGCGCTCATCGGCGGGTGGCTCGCGAGCGAACTGCACATCTCGATCAACATCGGGATCCCGATCATCGGCCAGATCCTGATTGCGTTCGGGGGCGCGGTGATTCTGCTTCTTGTTTGGGGAGCCCTGTTCGGCCGGAACCGCAACAAGAAGTAGCCGAAGTAGCCAGGAAATAGCCTCGGCCGCCGGCCCCTTCTAGTTGCTGAGTTGGATTACGGAAAACTGGTTCAGTTCGGCGTATTCATCCTCCCGGATTCGATGCAGCCGGCTCGTCCCCTCGAGCTGGCCGTCCTCGCCGACGAGCTTGGCTTCGACCTCGTCGGCATCCAGGACCATCCTTACCAGCGCCGCTTCTATGACACGTGGACCCTGCTCACCGCAATCGCCATGCGAACGAAGCAAATCACCGTTTTTCCTGACGTCGCCAACATCCAGCTTCGTCCGCCGGCGATCCTTGCGAAGTCCGCCGCCACTCTCGACCTGCTGAGCAACGGCCGGGTCCAGCTCGGGCTTGGAGCGGGGTCGGCGTCGATGACGGCTGCGATCAAGGGCATCGGCGGCCCTGGTCACGCCGCCGGCGAGTCCGTAAGCGCACTCGAGGAGGCGATACAGGTCATCCGCCTGATGTGGAGCGGCGAGCGGAGCGCCAGCTTCGATGGGAAGTTCTATCAGCTGGCAGGCGTGCACCCGGGACCGGCGCCCGCCCATCCGATCGGCATCTGGCTCGGGGCGTACAGGCCGAGGATGATCTCGCTGGTCGGGCGTGTGGCTGACGGATGGGTCCCGTCGTTCGGCTATCTGCAGCCCTCGGACCTCGATGAGCTCAATAAGCGCATCGACGATGAAGCACGAAACGCCGGACGCGATCCGTTGGCTATCCGCCGCGTCCTCAATGTGGGGGAGCAGACCGCTGAGCTGCTCGTCGGCCTGACAATCGATCACGGAATGGACACCTACATCGTCTCTGGCGAGGACCCCGAAGCCATGCGCCGGTTCGCCACCGAGGTTGCTCCCGCGGTCCGCGAAGGCGTAGCGAAGGCTCGGTGAATCAGTCCGACCTGGTCGCCCTGCTCAAGGATGGAGTAACCGAACGTGGCGGCCGGTGGGCCGACCTTGGCGCGGGCGAGGGCGCATTCACCCTTGCGCTGGCCGAGCTGCTCGGGCCTGGGGCGCACATCACCGCGGTGGACAAAGACGGGCGCGCGTTGCGGTCGCTTGGCGGCGAGATGGGGAGGAGGTATCCCGGCGTCACGCTGGAGGTGACGACCGGCGACTTCACGCGAGACCTCAGCCTCTCCGGTCTCGACGGCGTCGTGATGGCGAACTCCCTTCATTTCGTCCGAGACACGGCGCCAGTGCTCGAGTCGGTGCGCACGATGCTGCGTCCGGGAGGCAGTCTCATCGTTGTCGAATACGGAACGGATCAGGGCAACCCGTGGGTGCCCCACCCGTTCTCCTACCCGAGCTGGGAAAAGCTGGCGGCTCGGGCTGGGTTCGCGAGGACGCGACTCCTGCGAACCATCCCAAGCCGCCACCTCGGCAGCATGTACTCCGCCCTGAGCCTCTCCCCCGCGGGGGAGAGGGGCTGAAAGCAGCTCTACGAACTAAAAGACCTGTGAGGTCTGCGACTCGTTGGCCTGCCGAGCGCCGCGGCGCCCCCGGCCGTGCCGCCACCAGCGGCCGATCATCACCCGCTGGCCGGCGTTCGACCGTCCGCCGCCACCCGGATTGAAGCGCTTGGTCACGCCACCGAGCTTCGCGCCCCAGGTGACGTATTTGTGAAAGCGCTCCTCGGCCTCCTGGGCGATGCCGATTCGATCGCCCCGCGTCTCCTCCCGGAAGCGGGCGATGCGGCCGGCCGCGGCGCCCTCCTTCTCTTCCGGCGTGGACCCGACGTTGACGTCGGGCAGCGTCCCGAGGACCACGATCTGGTCATCCTCGATCGTGACCTCCGTTCCCGTGAACCAGCCGTCCGGGAGCCTACCGGCAAACCAACCCTTGATCGTTCCGAACTCTTTTTCGTCCATAATTACATAATTACGCTGCAAGTCCGAGAATGTCAAGTACCGCCTTCGGCCCTCTCCCGCGAGGAAGAGAAGGAGGTGCGATGTCACGTAAGCTCGCAATGAAATGGCGATGATGCCACCCGGCGGAGGGCCGGTGATACACATGGGGTGGTTCGGGCGCAAGCGCAAGCCCGACACTGGCCAGGCCAACAGCGGCCTGACCGGCGATCCCGCCCTCGAGCCGCCGCTAGAGCCCGAGGGCCCGAAGGATCTGCGAGGGCGGTGGAACAGCCTGAAGCAGTCGGTCACCGGGACGAGCGCGGCCCTGCCGAGGGTCCTGCGGCTCGTCTGGGACGCCAGCCCGTCGATCACGCTCGGACTCTTCGTCACGACAGCGATCGCCGGCGTGCTGCCGGCCGCCGCCGCGTACACGTCAAAGCTTCTGATCAACGCCGTAGTCCAGGGCATCCTCATCCACCATTCGAACCTGCCGGACCGCGAGTCCTTTTCGGTTGGTCCCGTGCATTCGCCGGTGTTCTCCTCGGTGGGTGGGATCGTCTTTCTTGCCGTCATCCAGCTCGCCCTGTTCGCCATCACCGCATTGCTGGGCACCGTCCGCAACATCACGCAGCAGCTCCTGCAGAACTCGGTGGCGCAGCGCATCCAGCTGATGGTGATGGAGAAGGCCGCGTCACTCGATCTTCAGTTCTACGAAGACCCAGCGTCGTACGA
>DATHMJ010000522.1:0-5010 GCA_035487215.1 Gemmatimonadales bacterium | reverse complement strand
GCGTACCAGGAGATCCTGGGCGACCTCCACAACCTCTTCGGTGACACCAACGCCGTCCACGTGCGCTTGACGGAGCATGGGTACGAAGTGACGGATCTCGTGCACGGCGACACCGTGACCGAGGTGCTCAACTACGTTCAGTTCCATGCGTCGGATCTGCTCGCGACGTTCCGGCGGAAGGTGGGCAAGGCCCGTGAGCTGAGTCGGCAGGAGGCAAACAGCTTCATCGCGGACTACGTGGCTGGCTTGGAAGGCTACACGTATTTGGAGCCGTAGCTCCCAGCTGTTGGCTGAGCTTACTTCTCGCCTTTGATCTTCGCGAGCCGCGTCCGAGCCTCTCGCACGAGGGGCTGGAGCGATTGGTCGGCGTTGCGCCAGAGGTCCATCACCCGCGAGTAGTGGTCGGCCGCGGCGTCGGCGCGTCCTTCGCGCTCCGCGATCTCACCCAACCGGAGCTGAGCCGGGGCCAAGTACGGCAGCTCGAACATCGTGGCTTGGCCACTGAGCGATTGGTAGAGCGGGGTCGCGTCGGCGTCCCGTCCCTGCGCGACCAGTGCCTCGGCCTGGATGAACCGCTCTCGTGCCTGGGCGAAGAACGGCGACGTCGTCGCCAGCTCGTACCACGCTTCCCGCCGCACTCCCTCGAACGCAGCGGTTACATCCGCCGGCCGGCCGCGATGGGCGGCGCTTTCCGCCCGGATGCCGCGGGCCAGATCCCCGATCAACGAGCCGACGCCCGACGGCGCCGGCATCGCCTCGAGCTCCTTCGCGAGCTGCGCCGCCCTTGGGGCATCGCCGAGACGCGCGGTGAGCAGCCCGAGCAGATACGTCCGAAGGTGGCCGTGGATCCCATGGTGCGCGCTGAGCACGACGCTCGTCTCGAGCGGCGGCTCGGGGGTGTCCGGCGCGCTCGCCACGGCTGCCCGCGCGGCCGTCAGTTCCGCCCCGTCCGGTGCCCGGAATGGAGCCGCGGCGAGGAGCCCTCGCGCCTCGGCGGCCGCGCGAGGGTCGATTTGCCCGGCCTGATCGAGCTCGCGCCGCGCCGCGTCGAGCCGTCCGCGAGCCTGATCCAGATTCGCGAGGAAGATCCAGCTCGCGGCACGGGACCAGGTGGGTCGACTCGGCGCGGCGAGCAGCTTCGCGAGGCGGGCGGCGCCGTCCCAGTCACCGACATAAGACGCCACCCCCCACATCGATAGGTCGACCGTGACGTCGGTCGCGGAGTCCATCCTCGCGAGCACCCGGCTCTGCGCCGCCGTGTCCCGCAGGGCGAAGGCGCGAAGCGTTTCGAGCTCCAGAGCCTCCGATCGCGTCGCTCCGGGGTCGGCTGCCGCGGTTTGCGCCCGGAACGCCATGGCCCGGCGCACGAGCGAATCCACCGCTGCCCCATCGCCTTCGCTCGCCGCGATCCGCACGAGATGCACGAGCGGAGCGAAGAAGTTCGGTTCGAGCGCCGCGACCCGCTGCCAAGTGGCCTTCGATTCGCTGACCGGCCGTCCCAGCAGCGGGCCGTAATGGAACTGCACCTCCCCGAGCTGGAGCCAAGCTTCGACGTCGTTCGGATACGTGGCCAGAATGTTCTGGAACAGCCGCTCCGCCTCCGCCCCCGCGCCCCGACGGGTCGTGAGCAGCGCCTCCAGCAAGAGGCGGTCGTGCTCGGAGAGCCGGTCGGCGAGCTTGGCCGCGTGCTCGGCCGCGTTGAGGCCGATATCGGAGCGCGTCAGCCATTCCGCGGCCACGCTCATCCGATACCAGGCAAGGGCGAACAGCGAGTCCTGCGCCACCGCGCGTTGGAATCCGTCGACGGCCGCATCGAAGTTCCCGGCCCGGAACGCGCTCTCTCCTTCCAGATAGGCCTTGAGGGCCCCAAGCGAACGGGTCGTGACCGCCGCGATGGCGGTCAGCCGGGACTCGCGGCCGCTCCAGCCGGCCACGAGCTGGGAGGCCAGCGAATCCACCAGCTCGAACACGCGGCCGGTCTCCCCTTCCGCCGAGGCGGTCGCGGCCGGGCGACCCGCCCGTCGCGTGTCGTAGAGCGAGGCCGTCAGCCGGAGCCGATCGCCCACCGTCAGCACATCGCCCAGCACGAAGAGGCCCGCGCCAAAATGATCGGCGATGGTGCGGCCCTGATCCGGACCGAGCGTGCCGCGGGCTTGTCGCCCGACGTAGCTCAAAACAGCGCGGGAATCGACGCTATGGAGGTCACCTGCGCCATCGAGCTTGGTGCCCAGGAGGCCGACGAGGCCTTCGCCTAGGCCGAGCGAGTCGCCGCCCCGGACGGTGAACGGGAGGACGGCGACGGCGCTGGCCGAGGGTGGTGGCGGCAACGCTTCGCCGGCCGACCGGATGCGCCACACGATCACCCCGGCGAGAGCGGCGGCCGCGAGCGCAGCCGGCACGAGCCACGCGCGTCGGCGGGGCAGGGCCTGCGGGGAGGCGGGGGGCGTGAAGATCGTTACCTGGTCCGTCCCGCGCAGCTCGCGCAGGAGGCCGACGCCGGTGGTCGGCCGCTCGTCCGGCGCTTTCGCCAGGCCCCGTGACAACGCGGTTTGCACCAGCGGCGTCAGGTCCGGTCGCTCGCGACTGATGGCGGGCACGGGGTGCAAAGCATGCTTCGCCATGACCTCCCGCGGTGTGGCGCCACCGAAGGGAGCGGTGCCGGCCAGCATTTCGTAGAGCACGCAGGCGAGGCTGTAGACGTCGCTCCGCCCGTCGAGATCGGGCTGCCCCGCGGCCTGTTCCGGACTCATGTACGCCGGCGTGCCCATCGCGAGGCCGATGGCCGTGGCACCCTGCGCTCCGGCCAAGTCCACGGCGCGAGCCACGCCGAAGTCGGCGACGAACGCGTGCCCGTCGGAGAGGAGCACGTTCTCCGGCTTCACGTCCCGATGCACCACACCGCGCGCGTGGGCGTAGTCCAATGCACCGGCCAGGTCCTCGCCGATGCGCAAGGTTTCCTCCAGCGAGAGCCGGCCCTCGCGCTCGAGCTTGGATCGGAGCGACTCCCCCTGGACGTAGGGCATGACGTACCAGATCAGCTCGGTCCCGTCGTCGGCGGTGCCGGCGCCGCTGTCGAAGAGAGGCAGGACGTTGGGATGCTGCAGGGCGGCGACGATGCGGATTTCGCGGAGGAACCGGTCGGCGCCGAGGCTGGCGCCGACCTCCGGACGGAGGACCTTGAGGGCGACCTCGCGCTGGTGTCGGAGGTCGCGGGCGAGATAGACCCGTGCCATCCCGCCCTCGCCGATCAAGCGGAGGATCTCGTAGCGATCGCCTAGCGCGATCCGCAGCCTTTCGACAAGCTCGTCCAGCGCAGCCTCCCCGAGCCGCTCAGCGCTGCTCGATCGGG
Organism: Gemmatimonadales bacterium; assembly: GCA_035487215.1. GTDB lineage: Bacteria > Gemmatimonadota > Gemmatimonadetes > Gemmatimonadales > GWC2-71-9 > DASQPE01. The sequence continues at coordinate 1,661 of DATHMJ010000522.1, read as the reverse complement.
ACGAACTTCCGCACGCCGGCGCCGGTGTAGATCTGCCGAGGCCGAGCGATCTTCTGCTCCTTGTCGGTCATCATCTCCTCCCATTGCGCCAGCCAGCCGGGGGTCCGCCCGAGCGCGAAGAGCACCGTGAAGTAGTCGGTCGGATACCCCATCGCCTGGTAAATCAGCCCGGAGTAGAAGTCCACGTTCGGATAGAGCTTGCGCTTGATGAAATAGTCGTCCTCGAGCGCGATACGCTCCAGCTCGAGCGCGATCTCGAGTTTCGGATTGAGGCCGGTCTGCTCGAAGACCTCATAGGCCACCTTCTTTACCAGCTTGGCGCGCGGGTCGTAGGACTTGTAGACCCGGTGCCCGAAGCCCATCAGCCGGTCGGATCCACCCTTCACCTTCGTGATGAAGTCGGGGATGTGGGACTTATCGCCGATTTCGTCGAGCATCCGGAGCACCGCCTCGTTCGCCCCGCCGTGCAGCGGGCCGTAGAGTGCCGCGATTCCCGCCGACACCGCCGAAAACGGATCGACATGGGACGAGCCGACCGCGCGCACCGCACTGGTCGAGCAGTTCTGCTCGTGATCGGCGTGCAGGATCAGAAGGATCTCGAGCGCCCGCTGCAGCACCCGGTTGGGCTTGTGCAGCCCGCCGATGCTGAACGTCATGTTGACGAAATTGCCGATGTAGTCCAGGTCGTTGTCGGGATAGACGAATGGAAGCCCTCGGGAATGCCGAAACACGAACGCAGCGATGGTGGGCAGCTTCGCGATGAGCCGCACCCGCTGGAGCCGCCGGTTCCCCGAGTCCTGAACGTGCTTGGCATCGGGGTAGAACGTGGAGAGCGCCCCCACCGTGCCGAGCAGCATCCCCATCGGGTGCGCATCGTAGCGGAAGCCCTCGAGGAACTTCGTCAGATTCGTATGGACGTACGTGTGATAGCGGATCTCGTCCGTCCAATCCTGCAACTGGGCGCGCGTGGGCAGATCGCCCTCGTTGAGCAGCCACCCGATCTCCAGGAACGACGCCTGCTCGGCAAGATCCTCGATCGGGTAGCCCCGGTAGCGGAGAATCCCACGGTCACCGTCGATATACGTCACCGCACTGCGGCAGGCTGCCGTATTCATGAAGGCGGGATCGTACGTCATGAGGCCAAAATCGTCCTCTGACGTGCGGATTTGCCGGAGATCCACCGCCCGGATCGTCCCTTCGGTGATCGGCAGGTCGTACGACTTGCCGGTCCGGTTGTCCGTGATGGTCAGGGATTCCTTTGCCACAGCTGACTCCAGGCGGAAATAGGCGCGCCCAGGGAACTCCGGGCGACGCGAAAAGATACGCCCGCGTGAAACCCGGGCCAACCCTCGGCCCGAGCGCGGCGGTGCGCGTGCTCAGGAGGCCGACGGAGTGGCTTCGCGGCCGACGCGACGGGCCGCGGTCACATGCGCCAGAAGGTGCTGCCCGTCGGACGAGAAGATCGGGAAGAGATTGAGGTAGCCGGAGAGATTGGCGACGAAGGTGTACACGAACAGGTCGCCGATTACGGTGCCGAGGCGCGGGGAGCCGGCGAGCCACCAGTATGCCACGGCGAGGAAAGCGACCAGCAGGTTGGCAATCCCTCCGGAGGCCGTGATCACCGGGGCTCGCCAGGCCTGCCGATTCCACTCGAACCGCCA
>DATHMJ010000521.1:0-3165 GCA_035487215.1 Gemmatimonadales bacterium | reverse complement strand
GTTCTCAAAATCCGACCGTCCCCGACCAGCGGTTCACCTTCCACGAAAAACAACTCGGTCTTGTCGGTGCAAAACACGCGGGCCGTCGGGAACGATCCCCGAGGAGTGGCGGTGATTTTGTGCAGAGAACGCGGCGATATTTTTGTGTGGGCGACGCAAGCCGCACCCACGCGAACGTCGCGGAGGATCAGAGCAGACTTTGCCAGATGCGCGAGAAGCGCTCCTCGAAACGATCGCCCAGAGGCCGATGCGACCAGGCCTCGCGATCAACCGGCGCTGCATCGCGCATCTCTGAATCGAGGATGGCCTGAAGCTCGCTCGCGGTGGCGCGCCCGAGGACGACTGCGTCCACCTCGTCGTTGAAGAGCACGCTGCGGTGGTCGAAGTTCGAGGAGCCGATTACGGTCCAGACGCCGTCGACCGTCGCCGATTTCGAATGCAGGATCGCGTCCTTGGTTTCGTAGATTTTGACGCCGGCCTCGAGCAACTCGGAGTAGTGCGAATGCCCGACCGCGAGCGACAGGCTGGAATCGCTCTTGCCGGGCAGCAGCAGCCGCACGTCGATGCCCCGCCGCGCCGCCTGCTCGAGATCCTCCACCTCCTGCGAGGTCGGCACGAAATAGGCGGTGGAGATCCAGACGTTCTGCTCGGCATTGCGGATCGCCGAGAGCAACGTCGTATAATAGCGCGGCAGCTTATCGTCGGGTCCGCTGCCGATGATGCGGATCACCTCATTTCCTTTCGGGCTCACGGTCGGGAAAAAATCGGCGTCCTCGAGAGCCGGTCCTTTCTGCTGTTTCCAGGTCTCGAGGAACAGCGTCTGCAGCTGGGCGATCACCGGACCTTCGATCTGCAGGTCGGTATCGCGCCAGTACTCCGGCGGCGGCTGGCCGGGCTTCTTCGACGTGGCGAGCGATCCGCTCTCGTAATCGGTGCTGAGATTGACGCCGCCGACGATCCCCACGGCGCCGTCGGCGACCAGGATCTTCCGGTGGTCCCGGTCGTTGGGTGCGTAGCCCGCGCGGGCTTCCAGCGGATTGAGCGAATTGAACGAGACGAGCTGCACCCCCGCATCCTTCAGCCGGTCGAAAAACTGACTGGGGGTTCTGGCGGAGCCGTAACTGTCGTAGATGAGCGCGACCTGCACGCCCTCCCGGCGTTTCGCCGTGAGCAGATCGCTCAGATGCTCGCCGTCGTTCTGAACGTCCTCCACGATATAATACTCGAGGTGCACGTGCTTGCGGGCCTGCCGGATAGCCGCGAAAATGGCGTGGAAGGCTTGGGCGCCGTCGCGCAGCAGCTGCGTCTTGTTGCCCACCACCAGCGGCGTCTCGGCGATCGCCTGCTCGATTGCGAGGTGGCGCGCCAGGACGTCGCTCTCCCGTGCTTCGGTTTGCAGCCGGGCGAGCACGGCCTTGCTTTGCTCCGGGCTGAGGGGACCGCGGGCACCGACGAGGAGGGGCGTTTCCGCGCCGTCCGCGGCCTGCTCGATCGCCTGATTGACTTTGGCCTCGGGGACAGGCGCGCAGCCGGCGAGCGCCGAGAGGGCGAGGCCGGTCAGGAGCAGTCTCGAGGACCGCGATCGGGAGTGAGCAGCTTGTGGCATGACACCGTCGAAAAGGCGGGGAGGCATAAATAGTGTGAAAACGTACAGTCGACCGACTTCATCAGAATCCGGGAAATGTTTAATTTAGGACGTCGTCCGACACCGTCGGGAGAGCAAGGACCGTCTATGTCCGCAATGCATCTCGCGGCCAGGCGGTGGCGCTGGTGTGCGCTCGCGCTGCTCTCCCTGGTCTTCGTGCAGACCGCCGCCGCGGCTGAGGTCCCGAGCCCGCCCTGTGGCGGCCCGCCGCAACCCTCCTACGCGGCGCCGGGCGAGCCCGAGCATTCCGGCACCTGGACCCGGAGCGATCTGGGCGACAACTGGGCCCCGCCCTCCTGCACGGGCTGGACCGGCACCGACTTCAGGATCGTCACGGCGCTGGCCGGCCGCTTCCGCGATCCCGCCAGCGCCGACCAGTTGCTGGCGCGCTTCGGTTCGATATCGAGTCAGATGGGGCTCCGGTATTGGTCCGCGACCGAGCACCAATGGCGCGAGCTCATCACCGCCGCGAGCGCCGTGGACGGGCCCGCGGGCAAGCAGCGCCGCGTCGATTTCTCGGCGGCGGAGTTGCGGAGCGGGCGCGATCTCTACTACTCGCAGACCGACAACCGGTCCGCCGGCCAGGTCGTCTATCGCATGCGCGCGCTCGAGGCGCGGCCCGACCGTATCGTGATCGCCGTGGAGAACGTCACCAGCATTCGCTTGCTGCTGTTCACGCTGTTTCCGCCCGGCTCGGTACAGTCCCTCCACTTCCTGGAGCGGCAACCCGACGGCGGCTGGGGCTACTACAGCCTGACGCGGACGCGGGCCAACTCGTCGTTCCTGACCGGCGGCTTCGCCTCCTCCTACGTCAATCGGGCCGCCGCCTTCTATCGGCACATCGCCGGGCTTCCCGCCGAGGACATGCCCGCGGCGGCGCGCTAGGGCGGCGCGCTAGAAAGCGCGCCCGTCGAGGCGGGGCTCGGCCGCGGCAGCGGGTAGCCGATTACATCGGCTTCCTCGGCAATCGCGGGCCTGCCGTCGCCTGGGCGGAGCTGGGTCTTGACGATGGCGCCGGCCTTCGGCGCGTACCAGTAGGTGTAGGTGGCGACGGGCCGCGGCCCCTCGCCGATCCTTTGCATCGTGCGCTCCACCACGAAGGTGCGGAAGTTGCCAGCGGGAACCGAGACGGTCTCCGCACGCACCGCGCTCATCACATGAAGCCAGCGCTCGGTCCCAACGGTCTCCACGAAGCGCACGCGCTTGCCGAGCGCGATCGGCCAGAAGAGCTCCACCGCGCGACGGTCGTATTGCGCGCCCTCATGCGGCTCGAAGAAAGCGGCGGGGTGAATGACGCGATGATGGCGCGCGTCGACGGTGACGAGATCGACGCCGTCGACTTGCTCGGTGGTGAGCACGCCGCCGGTGGTTGGGAACACCGCGGTTCCCACATCGAAGCGGAACGCCTGGGTCTCTCTGGATACGACTGGCGCAGCCGGCCGGGGCGCCGCCTGTGGAGGGGTCGGCCTCATAAGCGCCGGCACGCTGGCCGTTGCGATCCTCCCCGCGTTCGGCGCGGG
>DATHMJ010000520.1:0-2215 GCA_035487215.1 Gemmatimonadales bacterium | reverse complement strand
TGGACGCGGTGACCTACTTCGTGCGCGAGGTGTTGCCGCGGGTCCAGGCGCGGATTCCCGGCGCCCGCTTCACGATGGTGGGTGTACGCCCGGGCGAAGCCGTTCGACGGCTGCACAACGGCAACGACGTCGTCGTGGCGGGGTCCGTGCCGGACTTGGAGCCCTACTACCGCCGAGCGCCGCTCGTCGTGGTACCGATGCGGCTGGGTGGCGGGACGCGGATCAAGGTTCTGGAGGCTCTCGCCCACGGAAAGGCGCTCGTGACCACGTCGATCGGGGCGGAGGGCTTGAGCCTGGCTCGGGGCGAGGCGCTCGAGATCGCGGACGGAGCGGATGCGTTCGCCGCCGCCTGCATCCGCCTCCTCGGGGATCCCGAGGCACGCCGCCGCCTGGCTGAGAACGGCCGGCGGCAGGTGTTGGAGCGCTACGAGTGGGAGGCGGTGCTCGGCAGGAGCGTCAGCGACGTGCTGGCGCCCTAGCGGTCAGAGGTATTCGGCGAAGACGAACTCGAGCCGATGGAAGAGGAGCAGGCTGCTGGCGAGTCCTCCGAACGCCCACAGCACCGCGTACGCCAGATACCACGGGCTCCACGCCATGACCGAGGCGCCGGCAGGCGTCGTCGTCACGAGCGGCATGAGCAGATTGTGGTGATCGATGATGGCGACTCGGAACCCCTCGACCAACGGAGCCAGCGGGTTCAGCATCATGAGGGGCGCGCCGATCGGACCGAACATCGTGGGTTCGAAGAAGACCGGCGTGAAGAAGATCCCGAACGTCACCAGCACCTGCACGATGTACTTCACGTCGCGGAAGAAGAGGTTGGCGCAGCTCACGAACAGGCCCACCGCCAGCGTTACGCAAAACAGCAGGACGACCAGCACCGGCACCCAGAGCAGCTGCCACGACGGGGAAACGCCGAGGACGGCGACCATGATCGAGACCATGATCGTCCCGATGAGCGTGTCGAAGCCCTGGGCCAGCGTGACGGACAGCGGCAGCACCTCGCGCGGAAAGTAGATCTTGGCGACGAGGTTCGAGTTGCCGGTGAGGCTGGCCACGGAGAAGCCGAGGGAGCCGACGAAGAACGACCAGGGGAGCGACTTCACGGCGAGGCCCGCGATGCTGCTCAGGTTGAGCGACATGTGCGAGATCGTCGCCATGGCATATCGGACCAGGATGCCCGCGCCCACTACGACCATCGGCATGAGGATCGCCCAGGCGAAGCCCATCACCGCCTGCTTGTAGCGGATGCGGATATCGCGGCGAGCGAGCTGCACCAGCAGCTCGCGATAGCGCCAGAAGTCGAGGAAAATCTCCGACAAGTCGGACAAGCGGCCCGGCCGCGCACGAGCGCGCTCGGGCAGCGAGACGTCCCGTGGGACGGGCGGCTCGGGCGGGGGCGTCGGGCTGAGTGTCGGCCGCTCTGGGCTCAGGCTGGTCATCGTTTGGGGCTTCCTCCGGACGGGAAACATACCCGCACTCACCGTGCCGGGGCACCGTGTTGCATTGGCCCCACAACGTCGGCACATTGCTGGCGGATTCCCCCATCTTGTGCCACCCCGAGAGGGCATGACACTTGCCCGATGGGTTCGCCGTGAATCGTCCTCACCTCTCTGTCGTGGTTCCGGTCTTCAACGAGGAGGAGAACGTCTCCCTCCTGGTGGCGGCTGTGCGCGAGGCCCTCGGCGACGGGGATGGCTGGGAGCTGTTGCTGGTGGACGACGGCAGCTCCGACCGGAGCCCCGAGGAAGAGGCCGCAGCCGCGGCCGCCGATCCCCGCGTGCGTCCCGTGCGGCTGGCGCGCAATTACGGCCAAACACTGGCGATGCAGGCGGGCTTCGATCAGGCGCGGGGCGACGTCGTGGTCAGCATGGACGGCGACCTCCAGAACGACCCGCGGGACATCCCTCGGCTCGTCGAGACCCTGGAATCGGGCTTCGATCTGGTCGCCGGGTATCGGGAGCGCCGGCAAGACAAGTTCATCACTCGCAAGGTCCCGTCCTGGGTCGCGAACCGCATCATCCTGGCGCTCACCGGCGTGAAGATCAGGGACAATGGCTGCTCGCTCAAGGCGTACCGACGGGCTACGCTCGAGCGGATGCATCTCTACTCCGACATGCATCGGTTTCTTCCCGCCTTCGCGGCGGCGACCGCCGGGGCCCGCATCACCGAGGTTCCGGTGCGCCACCATGCGCGGCGGTTCGGCCAGAGCAAG
>DATHMJ010000519.1:0-2356 GCA_035487215.1 Gemmatimonadales bacterium | reverse complement strand
TCACCGAGATCAACGCCGGTCGCCTGTTCATGGCCATGACCGCGTTCGATCGGGTTCTCAAGCACAACATGTCTTTGACCTACGTACGCCTCGGCCTCGGTCAACCGGTCGATCTCCACGACGAGTACGATGCCGTCGAGGGCTACTATCTCGTGCGGGACCTCGATCTAGTTCCCGGCCTCTATCATGCGGATGAACTGTTCGAGGGGATCGCGACGCCGACCGCGGTGGAAGGATCTCCTCGATGAGACTAACCACCCTCGGTCTGGTGGCGGCCCTGGCCGTGGCGGTCCCGACGAGCCCGGTCCCCCTCGGGCAGGCCGCCGACTCCGACGGCCAGACCTACGGAGTGTGCACCGCAGCCCGGAGTTTCACGGTGACGGACGCCGAGGCGCGCGCCGGTCAGAACGAGTCGGTGGTCCCAGTCATCATCCATATGATGATGAGCGACGTTCCCCCCCAGAATCGGCACTGGCCGAGAGATCCCTCGCTGGTATGGGATCGGTCCAAGGTGCAGGAATATTTCGCTCCCCAGGGACGCGTCAACCAGATCTGGTCTCAGGCCGGGGTCAGGATCGCGGTGGTGCGAATCGATGAGTGCCCGTACTCTCCGGCGGCCCTACGCCCAGACCACGTCGCCGACGTCGACGTGGCGACCCCGCTGGAGGCGGGCTGGGAGCACTTCTTCGGGGAGATCGCTTCGCACTACAACGCTCGGGACCGCGCGGCGGTGAACATCTACGTGTGGGTCAAAGTGGGGATCCGAAAGTTCGCATCTGCCTACGGCACGTCGCCCCGGCGTCCCCCTTCCGCGGTCTGGGTCGACGTCTTCTGCGCCCTGTCGGACGACCCCGCGACTCCCCAGGACGAGCAGAAGATGGATCCGCTGACGTGCGCGAGAAAACTGGCCCACGAGATCGGCCACGCCCTCACTCTTCGCCATCTCTGTGACGCGGCGGGTGGGGACAACGCGGACTCGGACGCGGACCTGCCTCCATGCACCCAGTTCCCGAACTCCTTCAATCTCATGCACCCGAAGCCGGAGAACGGCCGGGACGCGGAATACCGGCGGCTGACTTCGGATCAGCAGCGCGAAGCGGCCGCGGCCGCCAAGCTCTATCCCCAACGGTAGTCAAACGGAGGAGAATGACGTGGGAGCCGACAGTACCGGACCGCTGGTATCAGGCAAGAAGGCCCTCATCGTGCTCCAGCTCAAGGCGATCTTGACGGCGGAGGTGACCGGCCAGTTCGACAGCGCGCTGGCGGCCCTGCTGGCCGACTCGCGGTGGGCCGACAAGGCCAAGCGTGTCGGGACCATCATCACCAGCGACTCATGAAGGTCAAAGGCGGGGCCGGGAGCAGAACCGAGCACATCGACGTGTCCGGACTTGATCGACGCGCGGTGGAGGCTCTCTGCCTCGAGCTTCGGGCGCTCGCCAAGCGGTACGGAATCGAGGTTGACGAGCTCCGGATCGTCGGCGCGCGGGAGGACGGCGTAGCCCGCGACGGGTCAGGATAGCGAGCGGAGGGCGAGGTCGGCCTGCTCGAGCCGGCCTCGCATCCCCATATCCCGAAGATCGCGCACCGCCTCGGTGAGCTCGGCACGGGCCAGGCTCGACTCACCCCGGCGCCGCCACATGAGCCCGAGACCCAGGCGGCAGCGCGCGACGAGGGGTCGCATGCCGCGCTCGCTGGCGAGCGCCATGGCTGCCGCGTAGGACTCCCGGGCCGAGTCAGTATCGTCGCCTCGCGCGGCGATCTCGGCTAGCAGCCGAAGGCCGTGGGCTTCATTGCCGTGTTCCGACTGCGCCCGGAACAGATCCAGCGCGCGGACCGCGGCCTCCTGTGCCTCCTTCGTGCGTTCGAGCGCGAGGTTGACCTCGCCTAACCGCAAGAAAATCGGAGGAAGGCTCGCCTTCTGGCTGCGCGCCATCGCGACTTCCACGGCGCGTTCCAGCAGTGACAGGGCCTGGTCGGGATGCCCATCCAGCGCGTACGCGGACCCGAGTTCGGCGCTGATCGGCGCCACGTAGACCGGCAGATCCGCTGCCTGGATAAGGGCGAAGGCGCGCTCGAGCACCCTGACCGCGTCCCCTCCATCTCCTCGGCCCAGGTGCAGGAACCCGACGCCCCGGTAGGCCCAGAGCATCGTGTCGGGATGACCGGTCGCCTCCGCGAGACGCACCGCCTCCTCCGCATGGACGGCGGCCTCCCCGAACGCTCCGATCTCGGTCTGGCACGCGACGACGTGGCTGCGGGCGAAGACCGCGGGCAGGATCGGCAGCCCCAGGTGGTCCCACACCAGGTCTCCGGTGAGGGAGTCCATCACCTCCGAGAACACATCGATGGCGCGCTG
>DATHMJ010000518.1:0-2979 GCA_035487215.1 Gemmatimonadales bacterium | reverse complement strand
GGATCCCGCGGGCAATCCGGACACCTCTTATCTCGGTGAGGGGATGACGGAGGGCCTCATCGCCGACCTGGCCGAGATCGGCTCGCTGAAGGTCATATCACGCTCCTCGGGCGCGGTGGCCCAGGGGATGGCGCGGCCGCTGGCCGAGCTCGCGAGCGAGCTTGGCGTCGAATCCGTTGTGAAGGGCTCGATTCGCAGGGCGGGCGACACCGTACGGATAAGCGTGCAGTTCCGCCGCGCCCCGGACAGCACCCTCCTCTTCGCGCGAGACTATCAGGCTCGCCTCGGCGAGCTGCCGGACCTACAGCGGCAAATCACCGTCGCCATCGCCGGCTCGATCAACGCGAACCTCAAGGGGGCCGAGCGCAGCCGCCTCGATGCACGCCGTGTAGTGGATCAACGGGCGTACGACGCCTACCTTCGCGGGCGCTTCCACCTGGACCGCGGTGAGCTCCCGCAGGCGCTGATGTTCTTCGAGCAGGCGGGCCGCCTTGCTCCCGACTGGGCGCCGTCCTACGTCGGCCTGGCCAACTACTACACGTCCCTTCCTTTCTACGCCGATGTTCCGCCGGCCGAGGTGCTGCCCAAGGCCCGGGCGGCACTGGTTCACGCCCTCGAGCTCGACGAGACGCTGGCGGAAGCGCACGCGACCAACGCCTACATCCGGGCCTACTACGAATGGGACTGGCGCGCCGCCGAGCGGGAGTTCCGGCGCGCCCTCGAGTTGCGGCCCAGCTACGCCGACGCGTACTTCTCCTACAGCCGCTTTCTGGCGTCGCGTCGCCGGCTCGACGAGGCCATCGCGCAGCTCGGGCGAGCCGTGGAGCTGGACCCGCTTTCGCCTTCGCTCCAGGCCAACCGGGCCTTGCTCGACTACTTCGCGGGCCGGTATGACGAGGCGGAACGCCGCCTGCGGGAGATCCTCAAGAGCGACTCCACCGACGTGGTGGTCAAGTGGGGACTGGCGCTCGTGGTCGAGCAACAGGGGAGGCCCGAGGAGGCCATCAAGCTGCTGGAACCGATCAGCGGCATCAGTCCCAACCGCAAGTCGTCGCTCGGCCATGCGTACGCGGTCGCCGGGCGAGGCGCCCGGGCGCGGAGCGTCCTGGCCGGGCTTCACGCGGCCACGGCCCGGAGCTACGTGCCATCCTACTACTTCGCGCTGGTGCACACCGGCCTTGGAGAGCGCGATCAGGCACTCCGCTACCTCGAACGCGCCTACGAAGAACGCTCGACCGTGCTGGCCTATCTGCTGATCGACCCGAGGCTCGCACCGCTTCGGGACGAGCCTCGATTTCTCGCCCTGGCGCGACGCCTCGGCGGGGAGTGAGCGGAGGACAGGGGGACTGATGCCTGCTGATCTCGCGCCGGCCGACCGAGCCGCGCTCGAAAGCATTGTCGGCCAGCTCGAGGCCGCCTGGAACGCCATGGATGGCTCAGCGTTCGCCGCCCCTTTCGCGGGTGACGCCGACTTCGTCAACATCCGGGGTGAGCACTTCCACGGCCGGCCCGCGATCGCCGCGGGCCATGCAGCCATCTTCCGGACCATCTACGCCGGCAGCACCGTTCACTTCACGGTCGAGGCCGCACGCCTCGTGCGCCCTGAGGTCGCGCTGCTCCACGTGCGCTCACTGTTGGACGCCCCCCGGGGTCCGCTGGCCGGCCGACACGGGGCCCGCTTCTCTTTGGCTCTGACGAAGGAGGCGGGCGGCTGGGAGATCGCGGCGTTCCACAACACGCTGGAGGGTGCGCAGGGGCCGCCCGTCACATGATCTTCGACGTCGTCCTCGCGGTTCTCCTTTGGGTGGCGGTGCTCAGCGTTCTGCGCCAACGCCGCGCGCGCATGGCCCCGGACCCCTCTCCGGCCCAGGCGCGCAGTGGCCGTCTGCACGAGGTCGCGGCGCTCTCCGCGCGACGATCGGAGTCACCTGGTTCTTTGCGTGGTTCATCACGGACACGACTGGGCCTCCGTGGCTGCACGTTTGGTCCGTGCGGGCCGCGCTGGGCTTTATCGCCATTGGCGCTGGGGTGGCGGCGTACGCCGGGTGGGTCGGGGGTCTGTAGGCTGCAAAGGCTCTGCGCACTCGGCGCCAGACCGGCGCACACGGCCGCCGGAGGAGAACGTTTATGAAAGGCTACCTGATGGCGACCCGAGCGCTCTTCGCGCTTATCGCTCTGGTCCATCTCATACGCCTGCTGGCCCATTGGCCGGTGGTCATCGCCGACTGGACCGCGCCGCTCTGGGTGTCGGGCCTCGGGTTCCTTGTGGCCGCCGGTCTCAGTTTCTGGGGCGCTCAACTCTCTAGACGCCTACCGCCTGGCGGATAGACGCCCTCGTCACACGCGCGGCCGACTGAGGGCCGCCTAACCAAAGGGTACATGATCGACACGCCTCACATAGCGCAGACCGTCGAGCAACCGGCGGCCGTACTTCATCTCACGATCCCACGGACCGAGATTCGGAAGGCCATGGGGCCGGGGTACGCAGAAGTGATGGCGGCCGTCACGGGCCAGGGCCTTGCTCCTGTCGGTCCGTGGTTCACGCATCACCTGCGACTCGACCCCACGACGTTCGATTTCGAGATCGGCGTGCCCGTTCCGAGGCCGATCACTGCCACGGGACGGGTGAAGCGGGGTCAGCTGCCGGCGGCGACGGTAGCACAGACCGTGTATCACGGCCCCTATGAGCGTCTGGCGGCCGGCTGGGCCGAGTTCGATGCCTGGATCCGCGCGGCGGGGCACGAGCCCGGGCCGGATTTCTGGGAGCGCTACGTGACGGGTCCGGAGTCGGGCGCCGATCCGGAGACGTTTCGCACGGAGCTGAACCGGCCGCTCGTCCGCGTTGGCGGCTAGGAGCCGTTGCAGCTGCCGGGCGCTCGTGCGCATAACTTAGGGTCCACCGAAACCCGGGCGTAGAAAGCGAGGCTGGCAAACATGTTCGGCATTCCGGGCGAGGTGTTCTGGCCCACGGTCGCCTTC
>DATHMJ010000517.1:0-4638 GCA_035487215.1 Gemmatimonadales bacterium | reverse complement strand
CTCCCCGACGACGCCCTCCCCTTCGATGTCGAGATCCTCTCCGATCGAGTCGTGGATCCGCCAATGCCGGGTGAGCAACCGGGCGGGCTGGGTGCCGACGTTCTCGATCCGAACATGGTACGCGAACACGAAGCGTTGGCGCGTCGGATCGGACTGGTCGGCCAGGTACTCGGGTCGGACCGTGATCCGGATGCCGTGGCTCACGCGATAGAAGAAGGGCAGCTTCGCCATCAGCGGGCCGCCCGCCGCAGAAACCGCTCCGCCAACTGCTCCAGCCGCTCGTTCCCGTCCGCGCGGGCCTCCGCCAGGATCCGCTCGACCGGCGTTCGGAGCTTGGGCTCGCCAAAGACGTAGCCGGTCGCTGCCTCCGCACTCGCGGAATCCCCCTCGTCAGCTCCGCGCAGCAGCGCACGCGCCGCGGCCAGGTCGTAGCCGGGATCGTCGCGGTCGGGCAGGACGTAGCGCGGGGCCTCGCCGCCGGCGGCGTCCTCGTTCACGAAGGCGCGGGACATCTCCTCCTACCCCTCCTTTCCCCGGGCTGCCCGAGCGCGCATATTGCCGCCCGCCGCCCCCAGTCTCCGAGAGTGCCATGGCCGCTTCGCGCTTCGCCCCGGAGCTTCGCACCAGCAGCGCAAACATTCTCACCGCGCTCGGCTGGATGCAGGGGACTTTCCATATCCCGAAGCTTCAGAGCATGCTCGACTTCCTGGCCCCAGGCGTGCACGTGATCAAATGCTCGCGGGTCCACGTGCCCGGCGAGACGAAGTCGCTGGCGTTCGTCGGGCTCCAACGCGATGCGATCCATCTCATCGAGCCCACCGTGCCGGACGAGCACATCGAAAGCCCCGGCTCGGTGGGTCGCACCACGACTCGGGCGGTCGCCTGCCTGCTGCCTTCCGGCATGCTGCGCGGAGACCTCGAGGTCCTGGTGAACGTGCGCGTCTCGGACTTCCTGCGCCAGCAGCAGGGGATGTTCCTCCTGCGCAACGCCGTGCTCACGGGGTACGGAGCCGAGGCGGGGACCGCCCCACGGAAGTTCCGCACCGTGATCCTCAATCCGAGCGCGGCGATCGGCGTGAGTGAGCCGGAGGGCACCGGCAACTGACCTCCTATTTGCGTCCTCTCGTACCATCCGCCCACCCGTCCCACACCGCGAACATCTTCATCTGGTCTGCCAGGTCGGTCGTCCGCATCAGCTCCTCCAGCTGGGCGCGGCTCTGGCGGGGCAGCTTCACATCCATCTGGGCGAAGCCCCAAGTCACCGCAGCCGCCACGGCCGCGTTGAGGCGGAGCTGCTGCGGGTCGCACTTGTCGAACGTGTCCGAGCGAGCGTGATAGTTGGGTCCGTAGCTCGCGGACTCCTGGTTCGCGATCAGATTGGCGACGCCTTGCAGCATGAAGTCGAAGTTGTCGGTGCCGACCACCGGAGCATTGACCTGGGTGAAGGGTCCGAGTCCTCGAACCGGCTCCAGCGCGCGCTCCAGCGGAGCGAGCACATCGGCGCGCCCGTTGGTGAAGTACCCGTTGATCCGGCCGCAGCCGATGTCGTGGGTCATGGTGATCAGATGCCGGTCCAGCTCGGCGGCGTGGGCGCGGGTGTAGCCGAGCGATCCGAAGAACCCCTGCTCTTCTCCGCTCCACAGCACGAACCGGATCGTCCGCGCGGGCTTGAGACCCAGGCGCACGATCTGCCGGGCGACGTCCACCACCATCATGGCGTTGGCACCGTTGTCGAGCGCCCCGTCGCCCAAGTCCCACGAATCGAGATGCGCCCCCAGGAGAACGATCTCCTCCGGGCGGGCGCTGCCGCGAATCTCCCCCACGACGTTCCAGCTCTCGTAGGAGCCCCCGACATCGAGATCCAGATACTCGGTCAGCGTCAGCGCCTTCCCCGAGCGGAGCATCCGCAGCGCGCGCGCCGCGGCGTCCCGCTCCATCACGATCATCGGGCGAGTGTTCTTGCTGGCGATGGAGACGTTGTGGCGGTACAGCAGGTCGTTGGGGCGGGAGCCCATATAGACCACCCCGGCCGCGCCCGCCGCGAAGGCCCGCTGCTCGATGTGGTAGGACTCGGCGTACTCCCGAAAGAGACCGTCGATGTCGGTCAGGATCGACTGTTCGATAAGGAGAAAGGAACCCTTCGCGCGAGCGCCGAGCCGCTTGAAGTCCGTTTCCGCTCCGGCACCGGCATCCAGAAGCGGAGCCTTGGCTCCAGCCGTCGGCGTGGGAGCGGAGAACGGCATCGCGGCCACGCGGACCGAGAAGTCCACGCCATCGCCTTGAATCCGCGCGCGGGCCGAGCGCTCGAGCCAGCGTCGGGGCACGGTGAACGGCTCCTTCCGGGCCGACACACCGGCCTGCTTGAACCGCGCCACCGCCCAATCCGCAGCCCGCGCGTTCGCGGCGGACCCGGTGGCCCGGCCGCCGATCTGGTCGGTCAGCTCCGCGAGATCGCGCAAGAGCGGCGTGTCTTCAGTAAATGCCGCGACCAGCGCGGCGGCATCGTGATTCGAGGCCGCCTGGGCCCTCGTGAGGCTCGGGATCGCCGCGCTCGCGGCGACCCAACCCACCAGCACGGACCAGCGCACGATCACCCTCCCTTGTCAGCGGCGGCGAGACAGCGCACGACTTCGCTGTCCAGCGTCGGCGCGAAGTCGTCGTAGGCCAGGCTCACGGCCCGGAAGTCCGGCGGCGTCTCCAAACAGACGACCTCATCTGCCACATCCTGGAGGCGGGCCACGGTCTCGGGTGCCCCCACCGGCGCGCCGACGACCACCAACGCCGGCCGCCGCAGACGGAGCGACTCGACCGCGGCGCGGACGGTCGCGCCGGTCGCGAGCCCATCGTCGATCAGAATGGCCGTGCGACCCTCGACCTGGAGCGGCGGACGTCCGGCGCGGTACGCCAGCTCCCGGCGTGCGAGCTCGCGTGCCTCGACCGCCGCCACGTGCTCGAGATAGGCCTGCGTAACACCAAGCTGACGTACGATTGAGCGGTCCACGTACACGGCCCCCGGCGCGATGGCGCCGACGGCCAATTCCTCGTGGCCCGGTGCACCGAGCTTGCGTACGACCATGATGTCGAGCGGCGCGCCGAGGGCACGCGCTACCTCGTAGCCGACGGGCACGCCGCCGCGAGGCAGCGCGAGAATGACGGGGTTGCGGCTCCGGAAGCGCTCCAATGCACCGGCTAGCCGGCGGCCGGCGTCTGCCCGATTTCGAAAGGGCATGAATCCTCCGCCACTGCGGAGGGTGGCGGCCGGACCGGCCGACCAGACCTAAGGGTGCCGAGTCGGCGCGATGCTGCGTTCTTCGGCGAGGAGAACCGGATAAGGGATCGCGTCCGGCCAGAGATGGAGACCCACGCGATCGCCGTCCACCCACACGACCCGCGCCCGCACCGCCAGAGGGCCCGCCGTACTCAGCTCGAGCGTTCCCTCCAGACGGCTGCCGAGCTCCGGTATCGTCCGGCCCGCGAGAAGCCGATAGAGCAGCCCTTCGGCGGACAGGTCGAGCACCTCGTGGGTGCCGCCCGGAAGGACCAAGCGTGGCCGGCCCGTGGCCGGGTAGTGGATGCGGACGTGCGATCGCGAGTTGTCGGTCCCCATGGTCCGCCTTTCTGGGCTCAGAGTGCGGCTCGGCGGCGGCGCGCGCAAGGGCGCCGCGGGTGAGGCCCCCGCGGGCGAGGGCGCCGGGCGCAACGGGCCACGCTCACGACTGCAATCCGCTTCGGGCGGCGGCTTCCATCCCGCTGCCCGCTCCGCGCGTCGCCCCCGACCCGAGCCCGCGGAGCCGCCGCGCGGCCTCGAGCAGAATATCGTCCGTCTTGCAGAACACGAACCGCACCAAATTGCGACCGCCGGCCGGATCGTGGAAGAAGCTCGAGCCCGGCACCGGCGTCACGCCCACCTCACGGGAGAGCCAGACGGAGAATTCGGTATCCGGCAGCTCGCTGAGTCCGGAGAAATCAGTGAGCACGTAATACGCTCCCTCCGGCGGGACGCAGCGGAACCCGGCAGCACTCAAGGCCCCGACCAGCAGATCGCGCCGTGCCCGATACGATTCGGTGAGCTCGCGGTAAAAGGTCGCGTCCAACCGATCCAGCGCGACCGCCACCGCCTCCTGCAACGGGGCCGGCGCACCCACGGTCAGGAAGTCGTGCACCTTCCGGATAGCGTCAGAGATCGCCTCCGGCGCGATGGCCCAGCCGATCCGCCACCCGGTCACGCCGAACGTTTTCGACGCGCCGCTGATCGTGATGGTCCGGTCGCGCATGCCCGGCAGCGTCGCCAGCGGCACGTGCGTGCCCGCGTACACCATGTGCTCGTAAATCTCGTCGGTGATCGCGAGGCAGTCGTGGCGAACGCAGAGATCGCGAATCGCCTCCAGCTCGGTCAGGCCGAGCACCCTGCCGGACGGATTACTCGGCGTGTTGACGACGATGGCGCGGGTGCGAGGCGAAAATGCGGCCGCGAGGCGGTCAAGATCGAGCGGCGCATCCGGTTCCAACGGGACGAACACCGGATGCGCGTCCGAGAGAATGGTGTCGGGCCCGTAGTTCTCGTAGAAGGGCTCGAAGATCACGACCTCTTCGCCGGGATTCACCACCGCGAGCAAGCTCGCGATCATCGCTTCCGTC
>DATHMJ010000516.1:0-4713 GCA_035487215.1 Gemmatimonadales bacterium | reverse complement strand
CGCCGAATCCAATCGCGGAGACGGCGGGCGCCCCGGCCCCGAGGGGCCGTTCAAGCAAGGCCGAGTTGTTTGGTGAGGCGGGCCCAATCGGAGAGGGCGACGGTCCCGTTGTCCTTGAGAGGGGTGAGCGCGGCGAGGATCTCGGCGCGCGAGCCCTCGATGCGCCGGTCCCGCAGCTCGCCGATCATCCGCGCGAAGCGCTGATCATATCCCAACGCATCAACCTCACCGTTCTTGAGCATGGCGCTCAGGTGCGTCAACTCCTCGGCGACTCGCGCGGGAGTAACGGGCTTGAGCGTCCCGCCCTGCTGGTCTGACATGCGCGCTCCTTGTAAGTGTCTCCTGCGCCTAACCATCAGGCTCCGGACGAAGATAGGGCCAGGGTTGACGGTCGCAAGCTTCAGCGGGTTCCGGCGCGGGCCCCGGCTGTTTTCACGGCCACCCGCACTCCGCCCGGAGCCAGTCGCATGGTCCCGTCCTCCGGAATCGCCACCAGCAGATCCCGGCCGGTCGAGGTGAGCGCCGGGTAGTTGGCTCCGACCTGCGCCATGAGCGGCACCAGGATGCCCTCCGGCAGGGCGACGCCATTGATGAGCAGCGACCGGAGATGGAATCGCATCACGCCCACCCGGGAGCGCAACAGCGAGACGTCGGCAGCGATGACCGACGAGGGGTCGAGAAACATCAGGGCGGGACCCAGCTGCGCTCGCACCGCCTCCGGCAGATCCTCCACCCGACCGCTCAACATGACCGCCGTAGTATCGACCGCGACGTCGATCGCGAGGTTGTCGGGCACCGGCCGCACACCCAGGCGGGCGACGAGATACGAGGCGAAATCGCCTCCCTCGACGAAGGCCTCTGGGTTGAGCCGATCGACGTAGACCGAGTCGACCAGCGCGGCGGCCCGGTAAACGCCGGCGTCCGACAGCCGTCCGGGTGTCGCCGGAGCCGACCCCGGGGCCTGGGCGCGGCCCGATGGCGGGGTCATCAGCCCGGCCAGCAGCAGAACGGAGGCGAGCACGATACGCATCAGGGGAGTGTAGCCGCCCGTCGGCCCGAGCGTCCAGCCATGCGTCAGGGAAGTTCCCAGTCCGCCCGAAGCCGGTGATACACGGGCTCGGGCAACTGGACGAGGACGGGAGTTCGGGCCGCATCGAGCCAATGCATCACCTGGACCAGGCGGCCGACATCCATCGCGGTGCAACCCACCGTTGGGGAAGACGGTCCACTCCACACATGAAGGAAGATGCAGGAGCCACCGCCCGCGACTCGTTGCCAGCCCGAATTGTGCTCGACCACGACGCCCCACCGGTACAGCTCGTCGGAGCGCCGCATGTCTTCGGCGCTGGCCCACGGGGCCGGCCCGTCCGCCGGCCGGAAGCGCAGCTCGTTGTACCGGTCGGACGCGGGATCGTCGACGCACTGGAGGGTGGGCGTCGCCTGCACGTAGGCGATCTTGAGTCCACCGGCCGAGTCGGACGGTGCATAGCCGAACGCGGCCCCGAGCTGGAACTCGCCCGCCGGTGACTTGCCGTCGCCCTCCCGCTTCACCGGCTCCCCCTGCTCCGGCGCAACCCGGACGCCAATGCCCCATGCGAGACCGGTCCGCCCGACCACGACGGGAATCGAATCGCCCACGGACACCCATGGGCGGTCGAGCGCGCGCTCGTAACGAGTCAGCCAACCGGTCGTCGCCCCCCAGTCGCTCGTACGAACCACGATCATCTGACGCGCCCCGGCCGAGGGCGTGCCGGGAGCGGGCTGGCCCGCGCAGGCGACGAGTCCGAAGAGTGAAAGCAAGGCGACTCTCATTGGAAGACGAGTTCCGCGACCCGCTGCACCAAGGTCGGGCTGCCGAAAATTACGTCCACCTTGCCCGCCACGCGGGATGGGCGGGCTCGGTAGGCTCCCCCCGCCTCCGTGATCAGCACTTCGGTGGCGCGGACGTCCCACGGGCTCAGCGCGGCTTCGACCATCAGGTCCACCGCGCCGGCGATGACCAGCGCATGCGCCCAACAGTCGGTGTACCCGCGCACCCGATCGCAGGCGGTGTGCACGGCAGCCCATCCCTGCTCCATTCCGGCCAGACGGAAGTCGATAACGTCGGGCAGTACGATGATCGCCGAGCGCAGGTCGCGCGCGTCCGAAGCGCGGAGCGGCTCCCCACCCCGCTCGGCACCGAGCCCCAGCGCGCCCGCGAGTGTCTCGTCCGTCACCGGGAGGTGAATCGCCCCTACCACCGCGCGACCTGACCCGCGCTCCTCCAGGGCCACGATCGTCCCGAACGTGGGCAGCTTGCGGGCGAACGCCCGGGTGCCATCGATGGGATCCACCACCCACCGGTACCCACCCGAACCGCTCTCCGTCCCACCCTCTTCGCCCAGAATCTCGAACCCGCCGAAGTCGGAAGAGGTACGGAGCCGGTCACGGACGATCGCCTCCGCGGCGCGGTCCGTCGCCGTGACCGGCGAGCCGTCCGCCTTGGTTTCGACGCCCAGGCTGGGCGCCCGAAAGCCGGCGAGGATGGCTTCGCGCGGCGCGCGTGCCGCCGCCGCCGCGAGATCACGCGCCCGGGCGAGCGCCGCGGCATCGAGCATGCTCACGCCTGCGGCGGCAGGATGAAGCGCGCGGGGCGGCGCGATGGCGACTCGCGGTTTCCGGTCATGGTTGGGCCAATATGGCCGGGACCCGCGAGGCCGCCAAGCGCGGTTTGCTAGTCTACGATGGAGACTACGGAACGGGCGGGGGTGGAGGGCGATCTCGCCGGCGCTGGTCGAATTCCTTGCGTATTTGGGTGAACTTGTCGCGCTGATCCGGGTCGAGCTGAGCCTCGATCTCCTTCCCGATCGTGTGCTGCAGCGAATCGAAGCGTGGACGGAAGGCGGCCCAGACCGAGTCCAGCTCCGGGCGGTGACGCTCGAGGATGGCCCGCACGCTATCGCGCTGGCCGCTCCGAAGATTGAGCCGGTGCCCCAGCATCTCGACCGCCCGGTCCGTCGTGGGCCGGCCGCCTCGCCGGGGGGCGAGCAACCGCAGTGCTGCCGCCCCGGCGCCTACGCCCGCGAGGAACACGACGACGAGCAACAGGCCTGCGCGCCACCGCGACGTCATTGCGACTCCACGAGCGGCGAGATGAGCAGCTGGGGATCCAGCCCGCCGTCGGCGGCGAACAACTCCGCCGGCGCCCCCGCCGGCTGAACGACCTCTGCAAACGACACATGGCCGGATCGGCGCTCCACGACTTGCGCGCCCAGCAACGCCCCAAGCAGGACCGCCGCCGCCGCCGCAATACCCGGACGGAACCACCCGTCGGGCACGGTCCACTCGGCGAGCGCGCGGCGCGGGCGGCCCGGTCCGCTCAAGCCTCCCTCACGGGCGGCCGCCCGAAGGCGCGCGACGAACGCGTCCGGATCCTCCGCGGAAAGATGCTCGCGCAGAAGCCGGCCGATCGTGGGATCCGGGCGATGATCGAACGAGTCAAAGTCTTTCATCTCACCTCCTCGAGAAATGGCGCCAGAAGCACGCGCAGGTTGCGCCGCGCGTGAAAGACGTCGGAGCGCACGGTGCCCTCGGGCACGTCGAGCAGCTCCGCGATTTCGCCGTGAGAATAGCCTTCGGCGTCGAAGAGCGTAACGGCGACCCGCGCCCGCTCGGGCAGGGTGGCCAGCGCCTCCGCCAGCCGAGCCCGCAACAGCGCGCGGCCCGCCTGGCGGTCGGGAGCAGCGTCGCGGCTCGTTTCATCGCCGGCCAAGGCCTGCGTCTGCCGCACCGTGCGCCGGCGGCGCAGATCCCGCGCGGCATTCAAGACGATGCGCATGAGCCACGGCCGGAAGGGGCGCCGTGGATCGAACCGGCCGATCGAGCGCCACGCGGCGAGCAGCCCGTCTTGGACCGCATCGTCCGCATCGTTGGTGTCCCGTAACACGAGCCGGGCAAGGCGCCGCGCCGCCGGGCCATGCTCGGCGACCAGGCGCCCGAATGCCTCCTCGTCGCCCTCGACGAGGCGGGCCACCAGCTCTGAATCGGGCACATCAGGCATACGCGGGGAGACGTTGATTCGTTGCCGGGCATCTCCCCCGCGCGCCGGGGCGACCGCCTCCCGAGAGGCGCGGCGGTCCGAGACAGGAGGCGCCAGCAGCATCACCGGCACCAGAGGCAGGACGGTGGTTGGGGCGATTCGGCTCATGAGGATCCCGAGGATCGCGTCTTCTTTTGATCTTTCTTCCAGTTGTCGTACTGCTTCCGCTGATCATTTGTCAGATAACCCAGCGACTTGTCGAACGCCTCGTCCCGCTTGTGAAGGTCCTTCCCAAGGCGCTCGAGCAATTTGGCCTGCTGCTGCGCGGCCTCGCGGTCGCGATCCTGGAACGCGGCCCTCATAGTCTGGCGGGCGCTGCGCGCGCTGTCACGCTGGGGCGTGGTTTCAGCCATCAAGCTGTCCCACCCGTGCCCGTACTGGTCGGCTTGCCCATCGGTGAGCGCGAACAACTGCTTGAAGGTACCCGGGCTGGGCGGGCCGTCGATGTCTTCGGGCGAAGGCAGGTCGAACGACTGGCCCATGCCGCCGCGGCCGGCACCCATCCCGCCACCCCGTCGGCCGCCTCCGCCATAGCCACCCGACGGTCCGGAGCCGCCTCCCCCCGATGGACCGTAACCCCCGGGGCCTTGGGCGATCACCGTGGAGACAGCCAGCAGGCTCGCGCCCAGGAGAGT
>DATHMJ010000515.1:0-3055 GCA_035487215.1 Gemmatimonadales bacterium | reverse complement strand
ATTCAGCTCCACCTGACCGCCGGCGCGCCGGGCCGCTCGGCCGCCGAAGAAGTTCGATTCGCCGATGAACTTGGCCACAAAGGCCGTGCGCGGGTTCTCGTAGATCTCCGCCGGGGTCCCGAGCTGGGCCACGAGTCCGTTGTCCATGACCGCGATGCGATCGCTCATGGTGAGCGCTTCTTCCTGATCGTGCGTCACGTAGACGAACGTGGTCCCCAACTGCTTGTTCAAGGCCTTGAGCTCGAGCTGCATCTCTTTCCGCACCTTGAGATCGACGGCGCCCAGCGGCTCGTCGAGCAGCAGGATGGCCGGGTTCAAGACCAGCGCCCGCGCGAGGGCCACGCGCTGCCGCTGCCCGCCGGAGATCTGGGCGGGCATGCGTTTCGCGAACGTGTCGGGGGCGAGGCGCACCATCTCGAGCGCCTTGCGCACCCGGCTGGCGATGTCGGAACGCGGCGTCTTCCGTTGCTCCAGCCCGAACGCCACGTTGCGCTCGACGGTGAGATGGGGAAAGAGCGCGTAGCTCTGGAACACCATGCCGATCTGCCGCTCGTAGGGGCGCTTGGTGTTCACCACCTCGCCCAGGAGGCGGACTTCGCCGCCATCGACGTCCGGCTCCTCGAATCCCGCCAGCAGGCGGAGCGTCGTGGTCTTCCCGCAGCCCGAGGGGCCGAGGATCGAGAAGAACTCGCCGCGTTGGATGTCGAAGGAGATGCGATTGACGGCCTTGAAGTCGCCGAAGGTCTTGGATACGCCGGAGAACTGGACGACGGGCCCACCGCTCGGGGCCGGGGCTCCGGTCGCGCCGCTGCCGCTCACGATTGGGCGGCGGCGAGCGCTTCGCCCAGCACCTCGAGTCCCTCGTCCAGCGTCGCGTCGTCGACGGACAGCGGAACGAGAATCCGGACGACGTTTCCGTAGGTGCCCGCGGAGAGGAGCACGAGGCCACGCTTCAGCGCTTCGGCCAGGATGCGGCCGGCGAGCGCCTTGTCGGGCTCCTTGGTGGTCCGGTCTTTCACCAGCTCGATCGCGACCATCGCTCCGAGCCCGCGGACGTCGCCGATCGCGGGATGCCGGGTCGCCAGGGCCTTCAGCCGATCGGTGAGGCGTGCGCCGATCCGGGCCGCGCGATCCGGCAGGCACTCACGCTGCATCACGTCGATCACCGCGAGCGCGGCCGCGCAGGCGACCGGGTTGCCGCCGTAGGTTCCACCGAGTCCGCCGACCGGCGAGGCCTCGAGCACGTCGGCACGGCCGGTCACCGCGGCGAGCGGCAGGCCTCCGCCCAGAGACTTGGCCGTCGTGATGAGGTCGGGCACGAGACCGTAGTGCTCGGATGCGAACCACTTGCCGGTGCGGCCGAACCCGGTCTGGATCTCGTCGGCGATGAAGAGGATCCCGTTGTCCTTCGCGAAGGCGGCAAGCGTCCGGACGTACTCCACCGGCGCGGGCACGAAGCCGCCTTCGCCGAGCTCCAGCTCCATGATGATCGCGGCCACCGATCCGGGGTCGACGATCGCGGCGAAGGTCTGCTCCAGCCGCGCGCGATCGGCCTGGCAACAACGCCCTCCCTTGGGCCCTTCGGCGCAGCGATAGCAGTAGGGATACGGGATCCGGTACACCTCGGGCGCGAACGGCCCGAACCCCTTCTTGTAGGGGTTCACCTTGGATGTGAGCGCCATCGTCAGGTTGGTGCGGCCGTGGAACCCGTGCTCGAAGCACACGACGCCCTGGCGGCCGGTGAACGCGCGGGCGG
Source organism: Gemmatimonadales bacterium (assembly GCA_035487215.1). Lineage (GTDB taxonomy): Bacteria > Gemmatimonadota > Gemmatimonadetes > Gemmatimonadales > GWC2-71-9 > DASQPE01. Next base: position 1,299 of record DATHMJ010000515.1, on the reverse strand, counting down.
CCTTCACGGCGTTCTCGACCGCCTCGGCGCCGCTGTTCAGCAGCAACGTGCGCTTCTCGTGATCGCCGGGCGTGATCGCGTTGAGCCGCTCGGCCAGGGCGATGTACGGCTCGTAGCTGGAGACGGGAAAACAGACATGGAGGTAACGGTCGAGCTGGTCGCGCACGGCCTCCAGTACGGCGGGGTGCCGGTGCCCCACGTTGACGACCCCGATGCCGCCGCCGAAATCAATGAGCTGGTTGCCGTCGACGTCGGTCAGCACCGCACCTTCGGCGTGCGCGATCGCGATCGTGGTGACCGCCGGCACCCCCTTCGGCACGGCGCGCGCCCGGCGCTTAAGCAGCGCGTGGCTCTCCGGGCCCGGGACCGCGGTCTTGAGCCTGATCGTCCGTGCCATGCGCTCCCTCTTCATGTCTCGCGTGTTGGTGAATCGTGCGGGCCGGTGCTAGGATTGTAACCGGTTTCCCACAGACCTCGCATGCCCAACGCTCCACTGCGTCCGCACTCCATGGCGATGTGCGCCGCGCTCGTCCTCGCCGTCGCGTGCGGCGGCCACGGGCCCGCGGCCGTGCGCCGTTCCGTCGGCAAGATCGTCATCACCGCGACCGGCGACGCGCAAGCGGACGCCCGGACGTTCCTCGCGCAGCTCTGCGCCACGCCGATCGGCGGCGAGCTCAACTTCATGGTGTGGGAGGGCTACACCGACTCCCTCTTCACCGCACCGTTCGAGCGCGCCTGCGGCGTGAAGGTCAACGCGACGTACATGGGTTCGTCCGACGACCTGGTCGCCAAACTCCGGGGCGGCGGGGTGCAGACGATCGACCTGATTTCCCCCTCGAGCGACGCCGTGACCCAGATCATCCAGGCCGGTCTCGCCTCGCCACTCGACCGCTCCCGCATCCCCAGCTTCGGCGACCTGATGGCGAGCTTCCGGGCGCTCTCCGTGGCCCGGAAGGACACGGTCGTGTACGGCGAGCCCTGGGCCTTCGGCCCGAACCCGTTGATCTACGACACCACCAAGGTCACTCCCGCGCCGACGTCGTGGGCCGTGCTCTGGGACGACCGCTTCAAGGGGCGGATCTCGCTGCAAGACGACATCGCCAGCCTCTACATGGTGGCCCAGCTCCTCGGCCTGGACGATCCGAAGGATCCCGCCAAACTCTACAATCTGTCGGACGCGGAGCTGGCGCAGGTGAAGGCCAAGATGCTGGAGCTTCGGCCGCGAGTGCGCAAGTACTGGGCAACGGCGGGCGATCTCACCCAGCTCTTCCAGGGCGGCGAAGTCGTGATGGCGGAGGG
>DATHMJ010000514.1:0-8617 GCA_035487215.1 Gemmatimonadales bacterium | reverse complement strand
ACGTACAACGCATCGCCCGGGTCGTCCTCGAATACGATGACGCTGCCCTTCGGATAGCTCCGCTCGCGGACCACCTCCGCGAACGACTGCAGATCCGCCTCCGAGAGACTCTCGAAGAGGGGGACCCGCCGCAGGACCTCTATAGCTGCATGGGGCACACGCGCCTCACGATTAACGAAGATGTACACGAACACCCCAAGGGCGGGGTGAGGAAAAGCCTACATGATAGGTAATAGCCGTCACGCCCGGGGTGCCACAACCCCCCCGGCCGGTTTGTGACAAAACCGCGGCTTGCACAGAAGTTATTACCTACGTTATACTTGACGGCTGTGGCGTTTGAGGAGCGCATCGTGAAGCCCGATCTACATCCGGTGTATCACAAAATCATGGCGGTCTGTGCCTGCGGCAATCAGTTCGAGACCCGCTCGACCTCCACGTCCATTCACGTCGAAGTCTGCAGCCAGTGTCACCCGTTTTTCACGGGCAAGCAGCGGTTGGTGGACACGGCCGGTCGCGTCGACCGGTTCCGCCGCAAGTACAAGAGCGAGACGGCGGCGGCCAAGGGCTAAGCGGTGGAAAACCGACTCCGCCAGGCGCTCGCCCGCGCGGAGGAAGTCGCCCACTCGCTGGCCGACCCGAACGTCGCGCGCGACCCCTCCAAGCTCAAATCGCTGGGCCGGGAGCACGCGCACCTCGCTCCGATCGTCAAGACCGCGGATCGACTGGCGCGGCTCAAGCATGAACTCGAACAGGCTCGGGAGATGGCCCAGGAGGCCGATCCCGAGCTTGTCGCGTTAGCGCGAGCCGACCTCACTCGGCTGCCGCCCGAAATCGCCGAGCTGGAAGCGGAGCTGTACGAGCGGCTCGTCCCGCACGATCCCCACGACGATCGCGACGCGATCGTCGAGATCCGAGCCGGCACGGGAGGCGATGAAGCCGGACTCTTCGCGGCGGAGCTGGCGCGCATGTACACGCGATACGCCGAGCGGCACGGCCTCACCGTGGAGCCGATCTCGATCAGCGACGGAAGCCTCGGCGGCGTGAAGGAAGCCATCTTCGCCGTCCGCGGGCCCGATGCGTTCGGCCTTTTGCGGCGGGAGTCCGGCGTGCACCGCGTGCAGCGGGTGCCACAGACCGAGACCCAGGGCCGTATCCACACCTCGGCCGCGACCGTGGCGGTTCTTCCCGAGGCGGAAGAAGTGGACATCAAGATCGAGCCGCACGAGCTCAAGATCGACGTCTTCCGCGCCAGCGGGCCGGGTGGGCAAAGTGTAAACACGACCGATAGCGCCGTGCGCGTCACCCATGTGCCCACCGGCCTCGTCGTGCAGCAACAGGATCAAAAGTCCCAGCTCCAGAACAAACTCAAGGCGCTGGAAGTCCTGCGCGCGCGACTGCTCGACCGCATCATCGCCGAGCAGGAAGCCGCTCGGGCGCGGGATCGGCGGGCAATGGTCGGGACCGGCGATCGCTCGGCCAAGATCAGGACCTACAACTTTGCCCAGAGCCGCGTGACCGATCACCGCATCAACCTGTCGGTGCACAACCTCGACGACGTGCTGAACGGCCATCTCGACCCCCTGATCGAGGCGCTGCGTATGGCGAGCCGCCAGGAGCAGACCGATGCCTGACGTCGCCGTCACGCTTGCATCGCTCCTGGCCGAGGCCACATCTCGGCTGAGCGCCGCCGCCGTGTCGGCGCCGGCGCGTGAGGCGCTGCGAATCTGGGCCGATCTCGAGGGCGGCCAGCCCGGGCGCGCGTTCCTCGACCGGGCCCAACCCGTCAGCGCCGAGGCGTCGAATGCGTATTTCCAGCGAGTGGACCGGCGGGCGGACGGCGAGCCGCTGGCGTATGTTACCGGCTGGGCGGGATTTCGTCGGCTCGAGCTGCGCGCGGATCCGCGGGCGCTCATCCCGCGGCCCGAGACCGAAGGTTTGGTCGAGCGACTGTTGACCCGGGTTCCGGAGGGGCGTGTCGCGGACGTGGGCACGGGGAGTGGCTGCATCGGGCTCAGCCTCGCGTCGGAGGGGCGATATCAGCGGGTTCTGGCAATCGATTGTTCGGCCGACGCATTGGCGCTGGCCCGGGTCAATCGGGATCTGCTGGGCGTGGCGGTGGAGTTGGTCGAGGGCGATCTGACCTCGGGGCTCGCTACGGAGAGTCTCGACGGTGTGATCTCGAACCCGCCCTACCTCACGGACGCGGAATACGCGGCGCTGGATCCGTCTGTGGCCCGTTGGGAGCCGCGCTCAGCGCTGGCGAGTGGCGCGGACGGGCTCGCGGCCACGACACGGCTGCTGGAAGACGGGAAGCGCGTGGTCCGTCCGGGCGGCTGGATCGCGCTGGAGGTCGACGCCGGACGAGCCCAAGCCGTGGGCCAGCTCGCCCGCCGGCTTGGCTGGGGCGATGTGGCGATCGAATTGGACCTTTTCGGGCGCGAGCGCTACCTGCTCGCGCGGAGGAACGGAACACTGTGATCTGGGATAAGGCAGAAGAGCTCGGCCGGCTCATCGGCCAGACGCCGGAATACCAGGCGCTGAGGCGGGCGGAGACCAGTCTCCGCGAGGACAAGGACACGCAGGCCAAGCTCGACCAGATCCAGCGGCTGGCGCGGCAAGTCGACCAACTGGTGGCGCAGGGTCAGATGCCCGACCAGCCGACCGCGGAGGCCTACGAGACCGCCGTGCGGGATCTCGAGGCGAGCGGCACCGGACAAGCCTACGTGGTCGCCCGCGCGAACTTCGAGAAGCTGATGAACAAGGTGAACCAGCGGATTGGTGAGGGGATGGAGAAGGGGGCAACGAGCAGCATCATCACTCTTTCGTGAGCGGGTTCTTTCTCGTCATCGAGGGACCCGAGGGTGCCGGCAAAACGACGCTGGCCGCCGGCATCGCGGCCCGCCTGCGTGGCAAGGGCATCGAGCCGGTGTCGGTCCGGGAGCCAGGGGGCACCGGTGCCGCCGAGGCGATCCGGGCAGCCTTCCTCGACCCGGCCAACCGGTTCGACCCGAACACCGAGTTGCTCTACATCTGCGCGGCTCGGGCCCATTTGGTGCAGGAGGTCATCCAGCCGGCACTGGCGGCCGGACGGGTGGTGGTCTGCGACCGGTACGAGTTGTCCACGCAAGCCTATCAATCGGCTGGACGTGGCCTCGATCGCTCGGTGGTGGACCTGGTGAACCGCGTCGCAACTGGCGGGCTGCAGCCACACCTGACGCTCGTGCTCGACATCCCGCCGGATGCGGGGGTGGCCCGCCAGCGGGCGGGCGGGAAAACCCGTGACAGGCTGGAACAGGAAGACGCGCAGTTTCATCGCCGGGTCGCCGAGGCCTATCTAGCGGCGAACGGCAATGGGGTGCGACATTTGGACGGAATGGCGCCGCCGGCGGCCGTGCTCGACGCTGCCTGGTCGGAGCTCGTGGCGGCGGCGCCGGCAACCTTTCGGAGGGGCGGCTGATGGCAGCCCCGAGGGCCTTGGAGGGCGTAAGTATGAAGCAGCGCTGGGGCGTGATTGGGCTGGTGGCGATGATTTCCTTCTTCAGCGGCGGCTGGCTGCTGCAACGCGGCGTTGCGGCTGGCGGGAACGTCTACCAGCAGGCGCGGCTGTTCGACGACGTGCTCTCCCACGTCCACAACTATTACGTCGACTCCGTCGGCGAAACCGACCTGTACGACAAAGCCACCAACGGGATGCTGGAGCAGCTCAAGGATCCCTACTCGGTGCTCCTGACCGGCGACGACTACAAGGCGCTCACCGAACAGACCTCCGGGAACTACGCCGGCCTCGGCATTCAGATCGACGTGCGCGACGGCTGGATCACCGTCGTGGCCCCGCTGCCGGACACGCCGGCGGAGCACGCGGGCATTCAGACGGGCGACCAGATCATCGAGGTGGACGGCAAGTCCACCGAGGGATGGAAGAACGATCAGGCGGTGAAGGCGCTGCGCGGCGATCCGGGCAGCAAGATCTCGGTGAAGATTCGCCGGGCCGGATTGACCGATCCGATTCCCTACGACCTTATCCGCGCCACCATCCACATCCGCTCGGTACCGCCGGGCACGACGTTCGACGGCGGCGTGGGCTACATCTCCCTCAACCCGGTGGCCGAGACCTCGGCGCAAGAGCTGCGCGACGAGATCACCGCCATGAAGGCGAAGGGGATGAAGTCGCTCGTGCTCGACCTCCGGCTCAACCCGGGCGGCCTGCTGGACCAGGGCGTGAAGGTAGCTGAGCTGTTCCTCGACAAGGGACAGGAGATTGTCTCGACCCGCGGTCGGGCCCGCGGCTCCAGCAAGGAGTTCTACGACGACATCCGCCAGCCTTGGCCGGATCTTCCGATCGTCGTGCTGGTCAACGAGGGCACGGCGAGCGCTGCCGAAATCATCGCCGGCGCGCTTCAGGATCACGATCGCGCGGTCGTGGTCGGGGCGCCCACGTTCGGTAAGGGGCTGGTCCAGACGCTCTTCCCGCTGGGCGACGGCGTCGCGCTCAAGCTGACCACGGCCCGCTGGTACACCCCGAGCGGCCGCACGATCCAGCGGATCGCCAAGAACGAAGAGGATCAGTTGGAACAAGCCGAAGCGGCCGCCAGCGGCGGACCCAACCCCGCCACGTCGGACTCGGCCCTGCGCCAGCGGCCGGCGTTCCACACGGATGGCGGCCGAATGGTTCGCGGCGGCGGCGGGATCGTCCCGGACATCGTCATCCGTCCCGATACGCTGAGCGCCGCCGAGCGCGACTTCGCCAAAGCGCTGGGGTCCAAGCTGCCGGTCTACCGTGACGTCCTGACCGGTCTGGCGCTCGAGATGAAGCGCAACAAGTCGATCCAGAACGAGACCTTCAAGGTGACCCCCGAGTTGCGTCAGGAAGTGTACCGGCGCCTCAAGTCGAAGGGTGTCGACGTCACGCCGGCGCAGTTCAACGGGGCGACGAGCCTGGTCGACGAACAGCTCGGTTACGAGGTGGCGCGCTACCTTTTCGGGCGGCCTGCCGAATTCCGGCGGCGCTCGCTCGACGACCGCCAACTGCAGACTGCGATCACGCTGCTGCGGAAGGCGCAGACCCCGAAGGATCTGATGGGCCTTGCGATGGCAAGCGCGACAGCCACGGGGACGAACTGATCGACTCTCTCCATCCCAGGGTCGAGATGGTCACGCCCGGCCGGTTCCCTCGCGGAACCGGCCGGGCTGCGCGTTTGGGGGCCTCGGGAGGCACCGCATGACCGGTCGGGCGATGGCGATCGTGGGAGCCGGCCGCATGGGGCAAGGCATTGGCCTGGCGCTGAGCGTGGCTCGGTGGGACGTGCTTCTGCTCTCCCGAACGAATCGGGCCGTTCCGGCGCCGCTTCGCCTTCGCGCCGGCAGCATCACCGGTGACGTCGTTCGGGAGCGCTGGCTGATTCTGGTGGCGACGCCGGATGACGCGGTGCCCAAGGCGGCGGCCGCCCTCGCGGCGAGTGGCGGCGTGGGCCGGGACCACGCGGTTCTGCATCTCTCTGGCCTGCTCGACCGGACTGCCCTGGCACCGCTCGTTGGCACGGGCGCCGCCCTGGGCTCTTTCCATCCGCTCCAAAGCATCGCGGAACCCGCGACCGCGGCTGACCGGCTCCGCGGCGCGTTCGCGGGCATCGAGGGCGATCCACGCGCGCTCACGGTCGGACGAGCGCTCGCGGACGCGCTGGGCATGACAGCCGTACCCATCGCAGCGGCGGCGAAGCCCCTTTACCACGCCGGCGCGGTCTTCGCTGCCAACTACACGACCGCGCTCAGCAGCGTCGCTGCGCGGCTCGCCTCCGACGCGGGGGTGCCCCCCGACGTCGCCGCGCGCATGTATCTGCCGCTCGCGGCGGGGGCCGCCGCCAACCTGGTCGAGCTGGGCGCCGCCCAGGCGCTCACCGGACCGATACGGCGCGGGGATGTGGGTACGATCCGCGCCCACTTGGCGGCCCTTCCGCCTGAGCTGCGTCCGCTCTATCGGGAGCTGGCGCGCGCGGCGGTCCCCCTCGCGCGCGAGGCGGGCCTGCCGGAGGCGGCGGTCCGGGCGGTTCTGGATGTGCTGAAGGAGGGAAAATCAGCCGACTGAGGGTCAGCCTTGATCAACCACTCTCACCCCGTCGGGCACGGCGAAAGTGAAGGTGTTCGCCGAGACCGGCTGATTGATCCGCAGATTGTGCAGGGTCAGGGTTCTTCGCTGTCCCGAGAGCTCCTCGATTTCCATCCGTCGTGGGAGTCCATCGGTTCGATCGATCCAAACCGTCGCCCGGCTGAAGGGCATGTCCGGGACGGTCGGCACCATCTCCACCACGTCCATCGAGCGGTTGTCGAGCCGATCGGCCCTCAGGTAGCTCGTGGCATACCGCTCGGTAGGCCGGTCGAGCAGCCACGCGAGCAGGTTGTAGCCGTAAACCGGACCGCCGCTCGGCACCGGGAGGCGCAGCACCTGGCCCGGCGTCGTGCTGGGCGTGTAGACCCAGACGTAGCGGCCGTCGATCACGATCGCTTCCCCCGGCGGCTCGGAGAAGCGCATCGAAAGCTTGGCCTCGCCCGATTGAATCAGGACGCCCTTGCTCTCGGCGTTGCCGAGCATCTGGTTCTCGATCAGCTGATCGAAGTCGGCCCGGAGCGCGCTGAGCGAGCGGTAGGCCAGAGCCGCACGACCGACGACGGCCTTGGCGTCCTGCTGGGCGCGGAGCGCTCCCGCGGCGGAAAACAGCAGCAGCCCGGCGACCACCAGGCTGCGTGCGAAACGGCGCCAGACGTACGCGAGTGCCGGCCGCGTCATGCCCGGGTTCCGGCCGGCTCCGCAACCCGACGCCCGATCGCCTCGGCGATCAGCCGGGCTTCCCGCATCATCTGGACGAACTGTGACGGATACAGACTCTGTGCCCCGTCGGACAGCGCCTGCTCGGGATTCGGATGCACCTCGATGAGCAGCCCGTCCGCCCCCGCGGCCACGGCGGCGCGGGCCATCGGGGTCACCATGTCGCGGTGTCCCGTCCCGTGACTCGGGTCGGCCACGATGGGGAGGTGGGACAGTCCGTGTACCACGGCCACCGCCGCGAGGTCGAACAGATTGCGGGTCGCGGAGTCGAAGGTGCGCACGCCGCGCTCGCAGAGAATGACGTTGGGATTTCCCTCGGCGAGGATGTATTCCGCGGATAGCAGCAGCTCCTGGATGGTGGCGGCCAATCCGCGCTTGAGCAGCACCGGCTTTCCTGCCCGCCCGACGCGCTTGAGCAGCGTGTAGTTCTGCATGTTCCGCGCGCCGATCTGCACGAGGTCCGCGACCTCGGCGACGGCATCGAGCCCCTCCGGGTCCATTGCCTCCGTGACGATGAGCAGGCCGGTTTCCTCGCGCGCGCGCGCCAGCAGGGCGAGTCCTTTGCGGCCGAGCCCCTGGAACGAGTACGGAGAGCTGCGAGGCTTGAACGCCCCGCCGCGGAGCATGGTGGCGCCGGCGTCTCGCACGACGCGCGCCGCCTCGAGGATCTGTGCCTCACTTTCCACCGAGCACGGCCCGGCCATCACCACCACGTCGTCGCCGCCGATGGTCACGCCGCCGGGGAAGTGCACGATGGTCGGTTGGGGGCGCCACTCGCGCGAGACCTGCTTGTACGGCTTGGTGACGGGGATGCACTCCTGAACCCCCGCCAATCCGGCCAGCCGGGAGGGATCGACCCGGCCGTCATTGCCCACGAGCCCGACCGTGGTCCGTTGCCGGCCGGGCATGATGCGGGCTTCGTAGCCCATCTCCGCGATGGTCGCCGCGACCTGCGCGATCTCTTCGTCGGTGGCGCCGTGGCGCATCACGATCAGCATGGGACTACACCGCCACGGGCTCGCCCAACCGCACACCCACGACAGTCGAGACACCCGCCTCTTGCATCGTCACGCCATAGACGGCGTCCGCCGCATGCATCGTGCGCGGGTTGTGGGTGATCACGATGAACTGGGTCTGGGGCTTGAATTCGTCGAGCAGCTTGGTGAACCGGCCGACGTTGGCGTCGTCCAGCGGCGCGTCGACTTCGTCCATGAGACAGAACGGGCTCGGCTTGGTGAGGTAAAGGCCGAAGAGCAGGGACGTCGCCACCAGCGTCCGCTCGCCCATCGAGAGCAACCGCACGTGCTGGATCCGCTTCCCTCGCGGCGCCGCCAGGATCTCGATCTCGCTGTCCAGCGGCTCCTCCGGGTTGGCCAGACGGAGATCGCACTCGCCGCCGCCGAAGAGCGTCTGGAACACCGTATGGAAGTTCGCTTTCACCGCCTCGAAGGTTTCCAGGAACATCGCGCGGGCGGTGCCGTCGATTTCGCGAATGGCTTGCATGAGCGACTGCCGCGCGCCCACCAGGTCGTCCCGCTGGCCGGTGAGGAACTCCAGGCGCTTCAGCTCGTCGGCGTGCTCTTCGACCGCCAGCGGGTTGACCGGTCCGATGGCATCGAGCGAGGCCGCGATGCGGGTGGCTTCGGCTTCGAGCGTCTCGAGGTCGAGGTCCAGCAAGGGCGCAGTCTCCAGCAACTCGCGGAGCGGCTTCCGCCACTCGGTTTCCACCCGCTCGATCAAATTCCGGCGGTCACCGGCGGCTTCGGTCAGCTCCAGCTGGAGTCGGTGCCGCTCTTC
>DATHMJ010000513.1:0-4067 GCA_035487215.1 Gemmatimonadales bacterium | reverse complement strand
CACGAACGGCGGCAGGCTTTGCAGCCGTCGGCGGATCGGCCGCTGGGGGATGGTGAAGGTGCCCGTTCCGTCGTTCGCTCCGGCGAGCGGGTCTTTCTCGGCGGGCGCGCCGATGAATATGCCGTCGTTCAGCCACTGTGTCTTGACGAACTCGAACTGGCGCTTGGGGTGAGCTCCGGCGAAGACGAAGATGATGCCGCGATCCGCGCCGTCGTCCTCGAAGACGCCTTCGGGGAGCATCGGGCCGTAGCTCGTGCCGAGCCGGAGCATGCGGTGGAGGCGGACGTCGACGCTCATCTCGTGATCGAGCGCGTCCCGGGGGTTCGCACGCCGGGCATGCGCGCCGGCCGGACATTTGAAGCCGCGCAGATCATCGCCGTAGCCAAAGCGGTTGTTGCGGACAGGGTCCGCGCCGAGACCGGCATCGTCTTGCTCGGGGGATAGCGCGAGCGGCGCGCCGCTCTGCCAGCGGCCGACCATCTTCGCGCCGAGCAGCGCCTCCTCATGGCGGCTCGCCGCCGTGGCGTGAAGGTATTGCCGGTATGCGGCCACCCGGGTGTGGAGTTTCCGGAAGACCAGGTAGGTGCCGTTGCGGCCGAGGATCTCGGGGGTTGGCACCGGCCCCACGCTACCGGTCTCGTCCGGATATCCGAGGATGAACTCGCCCGCCTTGATCGGCCGCTCGTCTGGGTTGGAGCCGGGGATTCCGCTTCCTTCCACCGCAGGCTGTCCGATTCCGTCCTTGAAGCCGAAGGAGGTGCGCCCGGTCGGGAGCTGGTAGCAGTCCTGGTGCCAGATGACCTCGACACCGGCTAGCTCCTCGTGCGCGTGGCGGGCACGCTCGGCCAGGCTCTCCAGCCGCGCGGCGTCGGGCGATAGCACCGACAGCGCGACGTGGGCCTCCGGGCTTCCCAGCGGCTTCTCCCAGTTTTCCGGGCTGCTGTCGCCGACATCGCCCAGCTCCGCCGCGCGAGCCGCCATGCCCTGCCGGAACTCCGGCGCGAAGCTGTCGAGCGAGTCCTGGGGCACGCCCAGCGCCTTCAGCCCCTGGTAGGTGAACGCCACCGAGACCCACGCGTTCCGGGCCGGATCGGATGAGGACCGGGCGGACTCGATCACCGGGAGCAGCCGCTGGACCAGCTTCTGTCCCGCCTCGCGGTTGTCGATGCGCAGCAGGAGGTAGGTGCCGACGTACGAGGCCGGCCGCTGGTGAAGCATTCCGGACTGGATGTCATCAAGCTCGAGAGCAGTGCTCGCCGCAGTCGTCACGGGAACTGCGAACGTTCGGTCGCTACACATGCCGGGGAGCCTCCGGGGGATCGGGATTCGGGGGCGCCAGGTAGGGGAACGCGCACGACGCCGGCCTCGTCGCCTGGTCGACGCCATCGCGGATGACGGGTCCGTTCCCCGCGTTCACGAGCAGCGTGAAGATCATGTCCATCACATCGTCGTTGAGCGCCCGGCCACCGCAGGTCCGGTGAGCTTCCCCGCGCCGGGCGGCGAGCTCGATCTCCAGGAACGAACCCTGCTCTGCGTACGGCTTGGTGACGTCGACGACCAGAAAGTCCGCGAGCATGAGTTCGGTCAGCGGGTGTGCGCCGTCCTCGCGAGCCGGCCAGTCGGTCTTACCGTCCAGGCCGTCCCAGAACGCCAGGTTCGCGTTCAGCCTGGCCCGGTACGCGCTCTCGTAGGCGTGGCTGAGGCGGAACGCGTCGTCCATGTTGTAAAGGTCGCGGATCTCGAGGTCGCGGTTCACCGGGTCGAACTGCTTCGGCGCCAACATCAGGTTGGGCACCTCGGGCCGCCCGGCGCGCTCGAGGCGGACGTTCAGACTGCCTCGCGTCAGGGTCTCCGCGACCACGCCGAACAACTCGGCGCCGCCAGACAGCACGGCGCGGTCGACCTCGACCACCAGGCTCAGGACGTTCTTGCCGTCGAGGTAGATCGCGCCCGGGTCGGTGAACGCGAGCTTTCCCGTGGCGATCGTCTTCAGCGTGGTCGGCGCATCCATGATGAACGGATCCCACCGCGGGCCGGCGAACACGCGCACGCCGTGGGCCAGGCCTCCGCACTCGTCGTTCACACTTATCGAGACCGTCTCGCCCGCCGGCGTGGCGCACGTGCCTTCTTGCTCCGGGGCGTCCGCGCCGTGTCCGCTTCCGGGGGCCGAGAACACGCAGTCGAGCACGATCTCTTCGCCACCCGCGGCGAACGGCGCCCCATCCTGCTGGGTGTTCGCGGTGAGCGGCCGCAGCCGGAAGCGATAGATGAGCCCGTCGGAGAACGCCGCCGACGGTGGCGCGAACGGCAGCGTGTTCAGCACCAGGACGAGCCGGCCCGAGTGCTCAGGACTCGGGAACGCGTACAGGTCAGTGATGTCCGCGATCGGCTCGGCCACGGCTCGCGGCCCGGAGATGTGATGCGACATCGCCCGCCTTTCGTCGGTTCACGGTCCGTTCGCAGCTCACCTAGGCGTCTGCGGCCTCGTTGAGCAGCGGCTTCAGCGCGGGGTGCCGCAGCGCGTCCGCGGCGCCGGGATCATCGAGCACCTGCTGAAAGGCCTCGTTCACACGCAGCGCCTTGCGGATCTCCTTCACCGTGCCGGGATAATTCCGGGCGTAGGCTCCGGCGGTAACCTGGGCGCTCAAGATGAAGTCCTTCACCGCGGTGAGGTCCGGGAGGCCCTCGTAGCCCTCGACGTGCCGGAAGATCGAGTCGAAGAGCTGCAGCGGCTTGGACGCGAAGTCCTCCATGTAGGAGTCCCACGGGCCATCGAAGCTCGTCGCGAAAAGCAGCCGTGTGTCACCGTCGAACAGCACGAACCTGGCTTCGTGAATGGACGCGATCGGCATCTTGTAGTCCCCCGGCCGGTAGCCGGGACTGTCCTGCAGCGTCTCAACCGCATCCCGCAGGTCATTCTCGTGGCCTGGCCTGACGCGGAAGAACAAGCTGAATTCGCTCGCGGAGCCGACCTGGACGCCCGGCCGGGGCGTTCCTGCTGAGGGGGTTGCCAAGATCTTTCTCCTATTCGGTAAGGGCGTGGTCCTATACCGCGTGCGCCCGCAGCGAGCTCAGGCAACGCCCGCCTCCACTGCCATTTCGAGATGATCGACCGCCCGCATTCCGGTGTGATCGAGTTCGATCGCGGCGAGGATCGCCGCCCGGCCCAAGGCGTTCGCGTACGTGGGAAACGAGAACGGGACCAATGCCAGTTCCTCGACGGGCATCTTCGCGGCCATCGCTGTCGCCGCTAGCTGCGTAAGCTCGACCGCGCGCTCCCCCACGACGTGACAGCCCAGAATCGTATGGAGTTCGCGGTCGACGAGCAGCTTGCAGAACCCCGTCTGGCGGCCATCGATGATCGGTCGCGGGAGCGAGTCGAAGCGCACCGCCGTCGCGACCACCTCGTGGTTTTCCCTGGCTGCCGCCTCGGTCAACCCGACCGAGGCGTACTCGGGGTCCGTGAAACTGCCGATCGGGCTCACCTGGGGAGACAGGGCGGTGGTTGCTCCGAGGACGGCATTGGTCGCAGCCACTAGTCCCTCGCGAACCGCCTCGTGCACGACCAGCGCGCGCCCGGTGACATCGCCGGCGGCGAAGATATGCGGCACGGTCGTGCGCAACTGAGCGTCGACCTGGACGTATCCGCGCCGCTCCGTCTGCACCCCGGCCCGGTCGAGGTCCAGCCCGGCCGTGGCCGCGACCCATCCGGCCGCGACCACGGCCAGCCCGGCGTCAATGCTGCGCTGCCCGTCGCTTGTCGAATGGATGAGCCGCACGCCGGTCGCGCAGCGCTCGAAGCGGTCGATCGTGCCGGCGTCTGCGACGACCTGGACGCCGGACGCCGTCATGGCGGCAGCGACCGCTTCGGAGACCTCGTGGTCCTCACTCATCAAGATGCGGGGAGCGATCTCAACAAGATGGACCCGTGAGCCGAACGCGTTGAAGATCGATGCCACCTGCACGCCGGTCGCGCCAGCGCCGATCACGACCAGCGACGGCGGCACCGAGGAAAGGTGCCACGCGTCGCTGTGTGTCGCGGTCAGGTCGAAGCCGGGAATCGCCAG
>DATHMJ010000512.1:0-2480 GCA_035487215.1 Gemmatimonadales bacterium | reverse complement strand
GATCAGTCCGTCGTAGGCATGGGCGCCGAGCCTTGCCAGCAGGGGATGAGCCTGAACGACCGCATCCGCTTCGTCGCCGTGGGTGACTAGCAGCTTGCGTCCATCTAACGCCTGATAGAGGACCTGGCGGGTGACCTGGATGTTCACGAGGCCGCTCAGCGCGGCGACGTCGTCATCGTGGTTGCCGGGGAGGTAAACGATCTGCTGTCCGCGCTGGGCCCGCTTCAGGACGTGACGCACGAGCTTGTTGTAAACCGGTTCCCAACGCACCCTGCGGCGCATCATCCAGAGGTCGATGATGTCGCCGACCAGGTAGAGGCGCTCGCTCGGTGTGGCTTTGAGAAACGCGAGGGCCGCCTCGGCCCGACATCCGGTCAGGCCGAGGTGGAGATCAGAGATGAAGATGCTGCGGACGGGGACAGGCATCGCCCGAAGGCTCTCCTTCGAGCGCCGCGCGGGGCAAGTGGCCCGGGCGAGCCGTTAACGGATTGTTACGCCTCCGCGACCCTTTCGCTCGTTTGAAGAACCCCGCACATTCGAAAGCGTCATGCTGCGCATTCTGCTCATCGAAGACGATCGTCCGATTCGCGAGCTGCTGACCCGCATGCTCGTGGCGGCCGGACATCACGTCACGCCGGCGTCCAATGGTGACGAAGGGCTGGCCGTGTGGCGGGATCAGGGTGCCGACGTCGTGCTCACCGACATCCAAATGCCTGGAATCAGCGGCATCGAGGTCATGCGGCAGCTTCGGACGGCCGCCCCCAAGCTGCCGATTATCGCCGTGTCCGGCGGCGCTCGCTCCAGCGATATCGATCTGTTGGGCAAAGCCGGATTGGTGGGAACCGTCGGTCTGCTGCAGAAGCCATTCACGGGCGCCACACTTCAGGCGGCGATCACCGAAGCGCTCCGCCAGGCCGAGTCGAGCTCGGCGTAATCGCGTTACGCCGTGGTCGGCTCCGGCCCTTGGCCCCGGGAGCGGAGCCGGTCGAGGCTCCAGATGCCCGAGCCGCGTGAGGCGATATAGAGGAACACGAAACAAAACACGACCGGTAGCTCGCCGTGGTTCAAAATCGGCCAGAAGCCGCCGCTCGGCACGTGGACATAGAAGAACGCCACGGCCATCTCGCCGCTCGCGATCAACGCCGCTACGCTGGTGAACAGGCCCAGCATCATGAGGGGCCCGCAGGTCATTTCGATGAATCCCGCCGCGATGAAGATCGGCGGGCCGCCCCACACCGGGTGGCCGCCGAGCACGCCGAACAGCTTCTGGGCCCCGTGACACACATACACGAACGGCAGGACGATTCGGACGAGGGCGTAGAACTGCTCGGAGTGGCGGCCGAGGAAGGCGCGTAGCGATGACACGATCTCGCTCAGGGCTGGGCGGCGGCCGAGTCGAGCCGGGCGCCCCGATGCTGGGCGGAATCGCTCACGTCCAGGGCGCGTTGCACGACGCCGGCGCCCGGGACCTTGGACTGGCCGATGATACTGTCCCGTTCCCGTTCGGTATGTCCGGTGCCGGCGGTGGTGCTGTTGCCCTTGCAGCCGGCAACGGCTAAACAGGCGATGACGAAGAGGGTTCGCGGCATAGGAGAAGAAAGCTAGGGGAAGGGAGGGTGGCGGGCCAGCGCCGAGGGGTGCGATATTTGCCGTACTTCCTGCCGACCCGAAGCGACCCTAAATGGCAACCATTCTTTGCGTGGACGACGAGCCCTCCGTGGGGGTCGTCCTCGAACATACGCTCTCGAAGATCGGGCACCGGCCGCTCCTGGTATCGAGCGTCGAGGAGGCGCTCAAAACGGTCTCGGGTTCCCCCGTCGACCTCATCATCGCCGACTACGTGATGCCGCGGCTCAACGGCATCGACCTGCTCAAGCTCCTGGAAAAAGAGGGCCACCGGATTCCGGTCATCATCATGACCGGGTACTCGAGCATCGAGAACGCGGTCAGCTCGATCAAGAGTGGCGCCATCGATTATCTGGTGAAACCGATCCGGGCGGAAACGCTGGAGATCGCGGTGAGCCAGGCGCTCGAGGTCATCCGGCTGCGGCGGGAGAACGAGTCGTTCCGCACCGAAATCCGGAAGCTTCGGGCGACGCGCACGCTCGTGGGCGAGGGCGAGGCGTTCCGGCGGGTGATGGAGGTGATCGCGGCCGTGGCCCCGACCCGCGCCACCGTGTTGCTCCAAGGTGAGTCGGGCACGGGCAAGGAGCTGTTTGCCCGCGCGATTCACGACCAGAGTCCCCGGGCCGAGGGTCCCTTCGTCACGATCAACTGCGCGGCCATGCCCGAGGGGCTGGTGGAAAGCGCGCTCTTCGGACATGAGAGGGGGGCGTTTACCGGGGCGACCGTCCGGACGGCCGGCGCGTTCGAGCGGGCCAACGCTGGAACGCTCCTGCTGGACGAGATCTCCGAGATGCGGCTCGATCTCCAGTCCAAGCTGCTGCGGGTCATCCAAGAGCAGGAGTTCGAGCGGGTGG
>DATHMJ010000511.1:0-3705 GCA_035487215.1 Gemmatimonadales bacterium | reverse complement strand
AACAACATCCTCACCGGGATCATGGGCTACACCGACGAGCTGCTCGCCGAGCTTCCCACTGAGTCGCCGCTCCGCGCCGACGCGGGCGAGATCGGCAAGGCCGCGACGCGCGGGGCGGCGCTGACCCGGCAGTTGCTGTCGTTCAGCCGGAAGCAGGTGCTCAATCCGCACAACATCGACCTCAATGCGCTGGTGACCGATCTCGCCGCCATGCTCCAGCGGATTCTGGGCGCGCCGATTCAGCTAAGAACCGATCTCGCGAGTGGCGGTTGCCCCGTCCGGGCGGATCCGGCCCAGGTGGACCAGGTCATCATGAATCTGGTGGTGAACGCCCGCGATGCGATGCCGGCGGGTGGCAAATTGACCATCGCGACCGAGACCGTCGTCCTCGGCGCCGACGACAGCGTCGCCGATCCCGACCCGGCGCCGGGCCGCTATGCCCTGCTCACGTTCAGCGACACGGGCATCGGGATGACGGACGAGGTCCGCTCCCGGATCTTCGAGCCGTTCTTCACTACCAAGGGTGGATTGGGGACCGGGCTGGGACTCGCCACGGTCTACGGCATCGTGCGCCAGAGCGGCGGGGCGATTCAGGTCACCAGCGCGCCGGGAATGGGCGCGACGTTCCGGGTCTATCTGCCGTCCGCCGACGCGGTCGAGCCTGCGAGGCCCGATCACACGGCGGCGCCGGCGTCTCGAGCCGGCCGAGGCGAAATGATCCTGCTCATCGAGGACGAGGCTCCGCTGCGCCGGGTCGTCGCTCGAATGCTCGGCGCTGCGGGCTATCGCGTGCTCGAAGCGGCCGACGCCGCCTCGGGCTTGGCGCAGAGCCGGTTGCACGACGGACCAATCGGACTCGTCATCACGGACGTGCTGATGCCGGGGCAGACGGGTCCGGAGGCCGCGGCCGCGCTCAGGGCGGAGCGGACCGACATCGAGGTGCTCTACATCAGCGGGTATGCGGCGGACACACCGGTGGGGCGGGAACATGGGGTGTCGGTGGACCTGCTGGCGAAGCCATTCACCAGGGAGGAACTGCTGCAGAAGGTGCGCGCGATGCTGGAGCGGCGGAGCGGCTAGGTCTAGTGGTTCCCCAGCAACTTTGCCAGCTCGGCCTTGGCATGGTCGGCGGCAGGCTGGAGCGCCGGCTCGGGATCCGAGCGCAACGCTATGTACTGCTGGTAGGCTCGAATGGCGCCGGCACGATCGCCGGTGAGCGCGGCCAGGCGGCCCTCCTCCCGAAGGTGAGAACTCTGGTACTCGGTCCGATGGTAGGCATAGGAGCGGCGCCGCACCGCCTCCAGCGCCGCACGCTGATCGCCCTGCCGCTCGCGCAGCCGAGCCACGATCAGGTTGGCGAAGTCCTCGAAACCGACCGGCGAAATCCCGATCGTGGTCTTGACGAAGCCCGGGCTCAGCGTAAAGGCGATCGCCGGACCGTTCCGCAAGCCGCCCGGACCCGCCCGCATGAGCGAATCCAGCCTGTCGAGTGCGGCGCCTGCTTCGGGGCGGCCGCTCGCCGCGGTGAACAACGCGTCGAGCATCGTCGCGCAGGCAGCGTTGATGGCCTGAGCCCCAGGCGAGTCGCCTGGCGCCTTGCCGCGGAGCCGCGCGATCGTGGCGCCCGCACCTCCAGTCTCGCCGTGCTCCAGCCGCCACAGCTCGGCCACACAGAGGTCGGTGGACTGCACGGCGCGGCCTGCCGGCTCGCTTGTCGGCGCCTTGCCTCCGGACGCCAGCAGTTGTCGCGCCGCCTGGGCGCCGCTCGCGCTGTCTCCGTCGCCATAGAGCGCATCGAGCACCCGCTGATAGAGGGCCGTGTGGGGCCCGTACTCGACCTCATCGGTCGCGGCGGTATCTGCGAGGGCGGCGTGCGGACGGCCGCGGTTCAGCTCGAAGGCGTGGAGGTAGAGCTTGCTGCGCTCCCAATTGGCACCGCTTCCCATCCGGCCCTTGATGATGCTGGCGGCTCGATCCGCGTCGTCGAGATGGCTTCCGTCCAGCGCCGCGAAGTTCATGATGCGCCAGAGACCCTGCGGATCCATTTGCGCGAGGGCCGCCCGAACCGCTGCCAGCGCCCGCGCATCGCCCAGACCGGTCGCGATGCGCCACCGGTAAAAGCCAGCGACGTCTCCCACCGTGTCGCGGGCCAGATACAGCGGGGCCAATCGCCGCGCCGTGGCCGTGTCTCCCCCGAACAAGGCAAGCTCGAACAGGTGGCCGAGCGGTGCGGTACCGGAATCCAACGCAACAGACCGGCGGAACGCCTCCGCGGCCCGCTGCTGGTAGGACTCGATCCTGAGATACCGACCATCGTGGAAGTACACGTCGCCCAGCTCGTACCACCGGTCGGCCTGGTCGGGGCCAAGATCCGCGGCCTGTTCCCACGCACCGAGATAGTCGATCAGGAGTGAGGGGTCGGGGTAGCGCGGTCCCACCTCGGCAACGAGCAGCGCCCGATCGCGCGGTGCCAACCGCTCTCGGCCGGCCCACGCCCGCTCCAATCCGTGTCGCGCGGCGCCGGGCGCCGTGGTCCAACCTGCCGCCGCCGCCAACCGCAGCCCCGCAAGCGCGAAGGTGGAGTCCACGTCGAGGGCCTGCTGGAAGTGCGTCACCGCCGCCGCGTAGTCGCCGCGACGATAGGCGCCCTGGCCCTCGAGGTACGCGCGCAGCGCGGGGAGCGGAGTCTGCGCCAGACTGGGGCGCCCTCGCCCCATGCCCGCCTGCCCGGCAATCAGCTGTGCGATGAGTCGGTCCGCCAAAACCGGGAGACTCTCCGCCGGCCCGTCGACCGTCACCCGAGTCAGCGTGTTACCGTCTCGAACCGCGAGCAGGGACGCGTTGAGAACCAGATGGTCGGGGGTGCCGACCACGCCACCGATGAGGAGCTGACCCGCACGGAGCCTGCGCGCCACGTCCAGCGCGCCGCGTTCGGGGAGGTCATTGCGACTCGATCCGCCCGCGCGGCGCCACACGCTCAAGGCGGATGGCGGATCCACGGCGTGGACGCTCCTGTCGCCCGACAGGTTCGCCGCGACGAGGTCCACCATGCCCTCGCGCAGATACGCCAGATCGGGAGCCGCTCCACTCACCCGAAACGGGATCACTGCGACGAGATCGGGATCGAGCGCGCCGGCCGGGCGCGGCCACCAGGCGTACGCGGCGACGGCCGCCAGGAGCACCGCGACGGCGGCAGCGATCCAGACAGCGCGGCGGCGTGGTCGCTCCAGACGGGGCAGGGCATGGACCGTCTCCTCGCCACTCGGCGCGAGCGCATCGGCGAACTGGGCCGCGGTGCGGAAGCGGTCGGCCGGCGCTTTGGCGAGGGCCTTCGTGATGGTGCGCTCCACCGTGGAGGGAACGGTTTCGCGTGCCGTTCGGAGCGGAGGCACCGGGTCCAACGCGTGCCGAGCCAGGATCTCCTGTCCGGTGGCGCCGAGGAATGGCGGATGGCCCGCCAGCATCTCGTAGAGCACGCAGCCGAGACTGTAGATGTCGGTACGGGCATCAAGCGCCCGGTCGCCGCTCGCCTGCTCGGGGCTCATGTAGCGGGGGGTGCCGACGCTCAGTCCCGTCTCAGTCAGGTGATCGTCGCCGGGGGTTGGGCCTAGCGCGCGCGCGATCCCGAAGTCGGCCACCAGGGTGTTGCCATCGGTGGTGAGCAGGAGGTTTTCCGGCTTGATATCCCGGTGGACCACGCCGTGC
>DATHMJ010000510.1:0-4684 GCA_035487215.1 Gemmatimonadales bacterium | reverse complement strand
ACCTCTACATCGCCCACTTCGTCGACCAGCCGCCGACCGGCACCAACTTCGGCGACGTCGAAGTCCTGCCGCCAACGATCGCGGGATTCCTAGACTGCAGCACGCAGATCGGGAGTGCCACGGCCAAACCTCGGAGTCTGGCCGCGGCGAGCTGGCATGCCGTGACGACTCAGCTGGGATCGTTCGCGAAGGTGCTCTTCCTGCCGCCCGAGCTGCACGCCACGATCCTTCTGGGCGGGGGCCCGGGCGGGTTCACCGGCAAGTTCAGCCCGTTCGGCACGGTGGACATCAACAGCAACCCGGCCAAGCTCTCGATCGTGAATTCGCAGGGCGCTCCGGCGAGCGGCTTCGTGTCCGGGCCGGGTCAGGTGTTCGTGAAGGCAACGAGCGCGGGGGCGCACTATCCGGGGAGTTACCTGCTCGGGGCGTACACCTCGCCGAACCCAATCCCCGGCGTGCCGGTCAACTTCGGCGGGACCATCGTCACCACGGACGCCAACGGCATCGCGTCGTTCAACTGGGTGCCGTCCGGTCCGGGGGCGACGCTGACCGCGACCGCTCCAAACGAGGCCGGCTGCCCCACGGCCCCCACGCCGCCGATCACCGCGCCGTATCGGCCGAGCGTATGCTTCACCCCGAACTCAGTCACGTTCGCCGTCCAGGCGCCGGCGCCGCCCGCCTTCGGGGCCACGGGTTGGACCTTCTCGTTCGCCGGCGGGACGTGCTTCAGCTCGCGGCCGACAACCACGAGCACGAACGTCTTTGGGGCCTTGGTGGATCTCGGCACCGATGACTGCCTGAGCGGCCTGGTATTTCCATCGGCGTGGCAGACGTCGGATCTGAGCAGTCTCACGACCTGGCAGACGGGCACAGCAGCCTTCGGGAACACCGGGGTGGCCGGGGGCAACCCGACGTCGATTTCCGGCTGCCCGGCGGACGCCGCCGCGACCCTCTGGCCCGTGAATACGGTGCTCCTCCTCCGGCGCGATTTCTTCGTCCCGGCGGGAACGAGCAGCGCCACTATCAAGGTGTCGATCGACAACGACGTGCAGGTATTCTTGAACGGCACGGCGTTGACGGGAAGCGCCAACAGCCTGGTCATCCACGACGGCTGCTCCAGCACCGCGAGTCCCTTCACCTTCACGGTGCCGGTGGGTCAGGGCGGGCTACAGATCGGGAACAACAAGTTGGCTGTGGAAGCGCTCGACCGCGGCGGGGATACGTTCTTCGACGCCCAGATCACGTTGCAGGGGAACTAGGGGCGAGCCCGCGAATACTGCGCAGCACGCCGCGCTGACTTTTCCGATCGCGGACGGCGACGAAGATGGTGTCGTCGCCCGCGATCGTTCCGACTACCTCGGGCCACGCCAGCCGATCCATCGCGACCGCGACCCGGTTGGCCTCGCCCGGAGCTGTCCGTACCACGACCAGCGTCTCACCGGCCGTGTCGCACGACAACACGCCATCCGCGATCCGCTGCGCGTCCGGATCCGTCGCCACCCGTCGACTCGGGGGCGGCCGGCGATAGGCGCCTTCCATTTTCACGAGCCGTAGCGCCGCGATATCCCGGCTCACCGAGGACTGGGTGACCTCCCAGCCGTCCGCCGTCAGCATCTCGGCCAGCTCTTCCTGCGTCCGGACGGCTCGGGTGCTGATCAGCTCGAGAATCCGGAGGTGCCGGCGCTTCCGCTCCGCGGTCATCCGCGCCCTCGTCGCTTAGGGCCGGCGAGCCGCGCCATGGCCGAGTCGAAGCGGCGGCGCTCGCGAGCAGCCCAGCGACGCGCGCGCGCCGTTCGTGCCCGAACGACGGGCAGGTCGAGATTGCCGAGGTTGCCGGATGCGCGGCGGCGGGTCGTAAGCGCGGCGCGCGAGGGCGTGGGTAGACTCGCGCGGGCACGGATCGCGGCGGCGACCTCTCGATAGGCGAGGCGGAACGCCCGGCCCTGCTCCACCCGTCGCATGACCTCGTCGGTGGCGAGAGGGCCGCCCGCGAGTGCCATCGCGGCCCGGCGCCGGTCGACCTCGAGCCGCCCCACCGCGTGCGCCATCATCCCCAGCATCTCGGCCGTCCGATCGAGGCCGCGGAACAACGGCTCCTTCAACAACTGGAAATCCCGATGGTATCCGCTCGGCAGCTTGGCCTTGAGGCTGAGCACGGCCGCCAGGTCACTCTCGATCAGCGCCGCGCGTGCGCGGGTCAGCTCGAACAGGTCTGGATTCCGCTTGTGGGGCATGATGCTGGAGCCGGTCGCGAGCTCCCTCGGGAGAACGAGGAATCCGAACTCCTCGCTGCTCAGGAGCACGATGTCCTGGGCCAGCTTCCCGGTCTCGTGTCCGATCTGGGTACACCAGAAGAGCACGGCCGCCTCGAGCTTTCCCCGCCCGTTTTGCACGGCCGTGACCGCGTGCTCCACCTGACTGAACCCAAGTGCCCGGGCGGCGACTTCGCGGCGGATCGGGAGCGGGACCCCATAGCCCGCCGCGCTCCCGAGAGGCGAACGATCGACGGCGGCCCAGACCGCGGAGAGCGCCTCAGCCGTGTCCAGCAGTCCTTCAGCGAAGGCGAGCGCCCACAGCCCCGCGGACGAGGGCATCGCCCGGCGCTGATGGGTGTAACCGGGCCAAATAGCGGTGCGGTGACGCGCCGCGAAGGCGACCAACACATCTACCAGCTCGAGCGCGCCGGCATGAAGTGACAGCAGCGCGTCCTTGAGATAGAGACGCAGGTCGCACGCGATCTGGTCGTTACGCGAGCGCCCGGTGTGGAGTCGCTCCCCGATGCCCGGGAGGCGACGAGTGACCCACTCTTCGACCGCGGAGTGCACGTCCTCATGGGTGGGCCCGATGCGAAGGCGGTTGCGCTCCGCCGCGACGAACGCGGCGCGGAGCACGGCGCGGAGGCGTCGATGGTCCGCGCCCGAGAGCAATCGCGCGGCATGCAGTCCCTCGATGTGGCCGAGGCTCCCCAGCACGTCCCAGCGGAGGAGCCTCGCATCCCATAGCGGGTCGTCGCCCACGGTGTAGGCCAGCATGCGACGGTCGAGTCCCGCCGGCGAGGACCAGAGCGTGCGCGGGCGCGGACTCACGCAGCCCCCAGATACGCGTGCGCGAGCCTGCCGTAGAAGCCGCGTGCGGCCGTGACCTCGGGTAGATCCACGTACTCGTCGGGTGTGTGGGAGCGACGGCTGGTGCCGGGGCCGCACTTGATCGCGTCGCAGTTGCGCAGGAACACCCAATCGGAGCATGTGGGACTGCCGAACGTTTGGGCCTCCGGCCGGGCCTGCCGCGCCGCGGCGAGCACCTTCGAGCCTGCAGGAGTTTCGCAGGGCACGAGACGGGTCGAGGTCACCACCACACGCGACGCCAGGGCCTCGCGCAGGCGCGCGGCGATCTCTTCGTGGGTCCACGCCGGCGTGCTGCGAATGTCGAGGACGGCCTTGGCCACCGGTGGCGTCACGTTGCGACTCACGCCGGCCTCCAACATGGTGGGCGTCACCATCGTGACGCCGAGCGTCGGGTGCGGACGATCGGCGAACAGCGACGGCAGCTTGAGGAGATCGCGCGCGAGCACCCCCACGGCGTTGGTGAATCCCCCGTCGGCCGCCGCATACCCCGCGTGCCGTTGATCGCCCTCGGCGATTAGGTCGGCCATCATCAGACCTCGCTGGGCCACGGCGATATCGAGGTTGGTCGGCTCGCCGACGACGGCGCCATCCACCCGCCCGATCCGCTCAACGGCCTGTTCCATCGTGGTGTGCCTGGTCTCTTCACCGTAGCCCAAGACGACCAGGAGGCGTCCCGCGGCAACTCCCGTCTTCGCCATGTCCTGCGCCGCGCACAGCATCGCGGCGACCGAGGCCTTGGCGTCGCCGGAACCCCGCCCGTAGAGTCGCGTGCCCTCGGTCACCGGGACGAAGGGATCGCGAGTCCACCCGGAGCCGGGCGGCACGGTGTCGAGGTGCGACACCAGCGCAAGCGTCGGTCCGGCGGCGCGTCCCCGGACTTCCACCCGCACGGAGGTCTCGTCGCGCTCGACCGTGAGCTCCCAGCGGCGAGCCATCGCCTCGACGAATTCCGCGATCGCCTGCTCGCTTCCGCTCACCGACCGGATCGCCACCAATTGCTCGAGCAGCTCGATCTCAGCCGGCAAGGTCCACTCCCAGGTAGGTCGCCTTTTCCTTGCGTGCCACGATCATCGTGCCACAGCCCGCCCCGGTGAAGACCTCGAGCAAGAGCGCGTCCGGAGCGCGGCCATCGATGATGTGCGTCCGCTCGACGCCGCTGGTCGCGGCGCGAATGCAGGCCTCGACCTTCGGGCGCATGCCGCCCGCGAGCGCGCCACTCGCCATCAGGCCGGCGAGATCGTCCGGGTCGGCGAACGTCACCAGCGTGGTAACGTCGTTGCGGTCGCGGAGCACGCCCGGGGCGCCGGTGAGGAAGATCAGCTTTTCGGCTCGGAGTGCCACGGCGATCGACTCGGCGACCGTATCGGCATTCACGTTGTACACGCCCCCGTCCTCGTCGCCGGCCAAGCTGGCCACGACCGGGACGAAACGCGCTTCCATCAGCGTCAGCAACAGCCGTGGGTCCACCCGGTCGATGTCGCCCACGTGGCCATAGTCCACCTGGACCGTGCGACCGTCGTCGTCCACCACCGAGACCGGGGGGCGCCGATGCGCGGTGA
>DATHMJ010000509.1:0-4050 GCA_035487215.1 Gemmatimonadales bacterium | reverse complement strand
CAAGCGGACGGAGCTGGAGCTCGCCGTCGAACGCCAGCGCCTGGCGGACGCGGAGCGGCGGGGCCGGCTCGCGGCGCAGGTCTCCGACACCGAGACCGTCGCCATCGCCGGCCGTTTCGTGATCCGACACCGCGAGCGAGTCACCGTGCTGGAGCGGAAGGTCGCCGTTCAGCGGGACGAGCTGGGCCTGGCCCGGCGCGAGATCGAGGACATGACCGTCGAGGTGCGCGCGGCCGTGCGGCCCGAGACCAACGCGAGCGTCCGGGCGGCGTGGCGCGAAGTGGAAGCGGCCGGCGGGGTCCGCCCGGAGACCGATCTGCAAGGCGAGCTCGAGCGCGCCCGTGCGGAGCGGGACCTCATGGAGAAGGCCGTGGAAGCGCAGCTGGCGCACTTGAAGAAGAAACTGGGCAAGCAATGAAATGCCCCTTGGGTCTCCCGTTGGCCGCGCTCTTATCGCTCTTCGCGCTTTCCCCTTCGTTCCTCCTCGCCCAACGCCCACCACCGCATTTCAAGAAGCTCGCCCACACCTACAGCATCGTTGCCTACGACTCGGTCTCCGGCGATCTCGGCGTCGCCGTTCAGTCGAAATTCCCCAATGTCGGGGCGCTCGTGCCGTGGGCGAAGGCCGGTGTCGGCGCCGTCGCGACCCAGAGCTTGGCCAACACGGCGTACGGCGAGCGCGGCCTCGAGCTGCTGGCCCAGGGCGCGACCGCCGAGGAGGCGCTCCGCATCCTCACCCGAAGCGACACGATGCTCGCCGATCGGCAGGTGGGGATGGTGGACGCGCGCGGCAACGCGGCGAGCTTCACCGGCGCGACCACGTTCGACTGGGCCGGGGGGCGGGTGGGAGCCCCGGGCGGGAAGGGGAGCGTGCTGGGGGGCAAGGGCGCGATCATCGTCGGCCGGACCTTCGCGGCGCAGGCCAACATCATGGTGTCGGATCAGACGGTCGCCAACATGGCCGCGACGTTCGAGCGCTCCGCCGGGCCGTTGGCAGACCGCCTCCTCGCCGCGCTCAAGGCGGGGCAGGCCGGCGGCGGCGACAAGCGGGGCATGCAGTCGGCCGCGCTGCTCGTGGTTCGCAAGGATGCCGGCTACCTCGGCGCCAGCGACCGCCTGGTCGACATACGGATCTACGATGCGCCCGATCCCATCGCCGAGCTGGATCGCCTGCTGACCCTGCACAAGCTGTACTTCTTCCCGACGGACCCGAAGGACCTAGTCGACATCACGCCCGACGTCGTGCACCAGCTCGAGCCGATTCTGCTGCGCGAACCGGCCACGCAAACGAAGAAGTGGCTGGCCGCGCCGCAGGGACGCGCCAATCGCACGTTCCTCGAGGCGCTGCGCGACTTCATGTATTGGGAGAACTACGACGTGCGCGTGCGCATGGACGGCAAGATCGATCGCGTCGTCCTGGATGACATCCTGAAGACTCACCGAACCTGAGGAGCGACCGCTTGGCCACCGCCCCCGTCACCGCGCCGCCCCGCGCCACACCCCCCGATGCCCCGGTGGACACCCGCTTCTTCGGGCACCCGCGCGGCCTTGCGACGCTCTTTTTTACCGAGTTCTGGGAGCGGTTCAGCTATTACGGCATGCGGGCGATTCTGATCCTGTTCATGACCGCACCGCTCGCCATCGGCGGGCTCGGCTTCGAAACCGCCAAGGCCGGTGTGGTCTACGGGACCTATACCTCGCTCGTATACCTCACCGCGCTTCCCGGCGGGTGGCTCGCCGATCGGTTCCTCGGCCAGCGCCGGGCGACGCTGTACGGCGGGGTCGTGATCATGCTCGGCCACATCTGCCTCGCGGTCCCCACGATCGTCAGCTTTTATCTCGGGTTGCTGTTCGTCGTCATGGGCACGGGACTGCTCAAGCCGAACGTGAGCACCATGGTGGGTGAGCTGTACGGGCCCGACGACGCGCGCCGCGACGCCGGGTTCTCGATCTTCTACATGGGAATCAACCTGGGCGCATTTCTATCGCCCTTGATCTGCGGCTGGCTGGCCCAGAGCGACCAGTTCCGCGTGATTCTCGGCTCGGTCGGCATCCGCCCCGAGTCGTCCTGGCATTGGGGCTTCGCCGCGGCGGCGGTCGGCATGCTCTTCGGTATCGTCCAGTATCTCGCGGGCTGGAAGCACCTCGGCGACGCGGGCATGAACCCGGTGGCCTCGAGCGATCCGGCGGACCGGGGCAAGAACCGGGGCACGCTTCGGAACGGCATCGTGGGGACGTTGCTGCTCGTTCTGGGCATCGTGGTCTTGGGCCGCATGGGCATCCTGCACGTGACGCCCGAAGGGCTGGGCAACGCGTTCGGACTCGCGCTGCTGCTCCTGACGGTGATCTTCTTCGCCGGCCTGCTCGGCTCCCGGCAGTGGACGAGCGGGGAGCGGAAGCGGCTCATTACGATCGGCGTGTTGTTCGTCGCGTCGGCGATCTTCTGGTCGGTGTTCGAGCAGGCCGGTTCCACGCTCAACCTCTTCGCCGAGCGGAGCACCGACAACCGATTCCTGGGGATGGCGTTCCCCGCGAGCTGGTTCCAGTCGCTCAACGCCATCTTCATCGTGCTACTTGCGCCGGCGTTCGCGTGGCTCTGGGTGCGGCTGGGCAAGCGCGATCCGTCGAGTCCGGCGAAGTTCGTCGTCGGGCTCTTCTTCGTGGCGGCCGGGTTCGCGATCCTCATCGTCGCGGCCAAGCTCGCGGCGCAAGGGATCAAGGTGAGCCCACTGTGGCTCACCGCGACCTAC
Organism: Gemmatimonadales bacterium; assembly: GCA_035487215.1. Lineage (GTDB taxonomy): Bacteria > Gemmatimonadota > Gemmatimonadetes > Gemmatimonadales > GWC2-71-9 > DASQPE01. Next base: position 1,300 of record DATHMJ010000509.1, on the reverse strand, counting down.
CTGCTGCACACCATCGGCGAGCTGTGTCTGAGCCCCGTGGGCCTGAGCGCCATGACCAAGCTGGCCCCCGCACGGGTTGCAGCCCTCATGATGGGCGTATGGTTCTTGGCGACGTCGGTCGGGAACTACCTGGGTGGACGGGTGGCGGCACTCTACGAGTCGTTCTCGCTGCCGAGCCTCTTCACTGCAGTGACGCTGTTCGCTTTGGGTGCCACGCTGGTGCTCGGGTTGTTGGTTCGCCCGATCGAGCGGATGCTCGCCAGCGACAAGTAGCGTCTACCTGGCGGCTTTCGCGGCGTAGTCGCCCTTCACGCTGTAAAGGAGGACCTCGTCCAGGTCCTCCTCCCACACGGTGCCGACCAGGCTCATGCCGACCTTTTCGGCGACGCGAATGGCGGCCCGATTGTCGGGCGGGAGCGTGGCACAGACCTGCGCCACGCCGGGTTGCGGGAGCACCCACCGAATGAGGGCGTCCGCGGCTTCGGTCGCGAACCCTCGGCCCTCGACGTCGGGATACGTCGCATAACCGATCATCACCGCTCCCTCGTCATCCGGACCGCCGCCTAGCCCGACCGATCCTACCGCGTCCTTCGTGTCCTTCCGAATCACGAGCCAGGTCCACCAGCCGTCCTGACGCGGATCCGCCGCGAGCCGATCGCGCACGAGCGGCAGCACGTCCTCCGTCAGCGGCGGTGGACGGAGCGGGCTCGGGAAGCGCGCGTCGGTGAGCCTTCCCAGGCGCGCCGCGTCGCCGCCAAGCAGCGCGTCGATCGCGTCCGGCGTGAGAGAGAGCAGGATGAGTCGGGGAGTTTCGAGCCGCATCGTATCGGGGGCCGCCCCCTATTCACCATTCACAGACTACCGTGCACCGTCTTCTCCATCGCTTCCCAGAATTCGGCGAGGTTCCCTCGATTCTGACCGAAATCGCCGCGGCCGATCCGGGACGCGCTCCGGGCGAAGATTACGGTCGAGTCGTGGGCGGGCAAGAGCAGCAGGTAGATGTCGTCCACGAAACGAAAGACGCGGGTGCGGCGGGTCGCCCAGATCACCCCGTCCTTGCCGGCGACGACCTCCCAACGGGGAAGGCGCTCGATCGCGTCCACCACGGCGTGGGCCGTCTGCACGGGCGGGAGGGGATAGACGTGGGGGCGGAGCCGTGAGTCGGCCGCCCCATCGGAGGTCGCGGCGACGCTGCGACCGCTGCCCTGCTCCAGGAGGTGGATGACGACATCAGGCCCCGGAAGCGCCGCCGGGTCGGACGGGCTGGCGCAGGCCAAGAGAACGAGAAGCGAAACCGCCG
>DATHMJ010000508.1:0-4704 GCA_035487215.1 Gemmatimonadales bacterium | reverse complement strand
GTATCGAGCAGGTTCATGCCGAGCGCGATGCCGGTGCGCAGCGCCTCCTGCTCGACGGCGGCCGGATGTCGGTCCTGCCCGAGGTGCCAACACCCCTGGCCGAGCGCCGTCACGGCCGGGCCGTCCGGAAGCTTGACGGTGCGCGCGGGCGCCTTCGCGAACGCATCCAACACCGGAAGCGCCAAGCCGAAGGCCGCACAGCGCGCGGCGAACTGACGGCGGTTGAGCAGATGCTTGTTCATGACGTCACTCTCATGTGTTCCGTCGGCGACGTAATTTTTTATGAGGCCTGACGCACCGTCAATAGCGGGGCAGAACCGACATTTGGCAGCGCCTGTGTTTCCCCTACATCTGTGGCGCCCAGGAGGCGCACCAGCCGGCGGCCCTGACCTCCTTGCCGGGGAAGATCTGGCACGGGCCCTGCGTCGAACCCTCAGCCCCCTGGTAGAGCGCGCAGTTGGCGCAGGTGCTGCCGGGCGAGGCGCCGCTCGCGTGCGCGGCATCCTCGACGTATTTGACGGCTTTGGCCTCGGGCGCGGCCGCATCGAGGAGCGGCGCGGCGGCGGCGCCGCGCGCACCCGGTGTCACGCCGATCGCGGCGAGCGGCACGGCGAGCCCGAGCGCCTGCAACAGGCGCCGGCGCGCGGGAGATCTCAGGTGTGACACGCAGTCCTCATGACCCGCGAGAGCCTATCACTCCCGCGTCACGGCGATCTGTCAGCGGACGGCGACTTCAGCCGGAGGCTTGCGCGTAGGTTTCCATCATCAGCCCGGTGCCGCCGCGCGAGACGTGCGCGACTACGGCCGTGCGCCGATGGAGCTTGATGATGCTGCCGAGGTTGATGGCAAAGGAGAGCACGACCTGCTGCCCCTTGCGCAGTCCCAGGTTCGTAGTCTCGATGAACACACCCGTGGCGCTCAGGTTCACCGCCTTGCAAAGTTTGCGGCGGCCGCCGGGCACGGTGATGTAGACGATCGTCCGGGCCCGATGTCGAGTATGCAAACGACGCTCCACGGAATCCTTCATTGTTCTTATTTCTCGTTGGGGCCCGTCAAGTTCCGTCCGCAGGCCATACCGACAATTATGCCTCGCCGCATGCGTGCCCCTGCGCGCAAGTAAACTTAATTTTGTCACCCTTTTGCAAGGGAGCCGGCCAAAAAAGCCGCGCTCGCCGCCGTGCAGCATGGTTCCTTTTGACTAAGTAGTTCGCAGGAAGCCGCCGATTTCGGCCCCGAAGGTCGTCAGGTCGACCAGAAACGCGTCGTGCCCCTCTATGCAGGCGAGGGGCGAGAAGCGGCTCGCGACCCCGGCCGCTTCGAGAGCCTGGGCGATGGCCTGCTGCTCGCTTACGGAGAAGAGGAGATCGGTCTGCACGCCGATCACGAGCGCGGACTTGAGGGCCGCACGGCGGAAGAGTCCCACCGGCTCCCCATGGGCGGCGAGATCGAAGCGGTCCATGGCACGCGATATGTACAGATAGCAGTTCGCGTCGAACATATTGACCCAGCGCTGCGCCAGCGACTCGAGGTATCCCTGGACGGCGAACTCCGAGGCGAAGGGGTCCTTGGACCCCATATCCGCGCGGATCGGTGAGCGGGCGAAGCGTTGCTGCCATTCGGCGGCGGAGCGGTAGGTGACGGTGCCGAGCTTGCGCGCGATACGCTGGCCGGTGAGCGGCGGACGGTCCGCGGGGTAGTCGCCACCCTTCCAGTCGGGATCCTTGGTGATCACCTCGCGCTGAATCGAGCGCAGCGCGATGGCAAAGGGCGCCGCGGCCATCGTGCCCGACACGCACACGAGGCGGCGTGCCGCCCCGGGGAACATGGCCGCCCAGGCCAGCACCACCATGCCGCCCAGGGAGGGGCCCATGACGGTGTCGAGCCGCTCGATGCCAAGGCTCCGCATGGTCTCGTAGCCCGCCCGGGCGATGTCTTCGACGGACAGGTCCGGGAAACTCAAGCGGTAGGGCTTACCCGTCGCGGGATCCGGGGAAGCCGGCCCCGAGGAGCCGAAGCAGCTGCCGAGCGAGTTGACGCAGATGACGAAGTACCGTTCGGTGTCGATCGCGAGCTTCGGGCCCACCATCCCCTGCCACCAGCCGTCCGAGGGGTCCTGGAGCGAAGAGGCGGCGTGGGCCGGCGGGGAGAGGCCGGTGAAGAGCAGCAGCGCGTTATCCCGCGCGGCGTTCAGCGTCCCCCAGGTCTCATAGGCACTGCGCCCGCCGTGCAGCATCCCACCACGCCACATGGGGAAGGGATCGGACAGCTCTGCGAATCGGCGTGCATCCATGCGGTTCAGGGCTCCGGATCGCCCCCGTCGGCGATGCCCTCGAACAGGACGGTCGAGAGATAGCGCTCGCCCGTGTCGGGCAGCATGGCGAGGATCGCCGCGCCCTGCGGAGCCTCGGCGGCGACCTTGAGCGCGGCCGCGAAGGTTGCTCCCGAGGAAATCCCGCAAAGGATGCCTTCGGCGCGCGCGAGCGCCCGTGCGTTCTCCACCGCCTCCGCGTCGGTGACCGTCACGATGCGATGGGCTACCGCGCGGTCGAGGACCTTGGGAACGAAATCAGGCGTCAAGCCCTGGATCTTGTGCGGCGCCCAGGGTCTGCCCGAGAGCAGCGCCGCGCCCTCGGGCTCGCACGCGACGATCTGCACCTCCGGCCGGGCGAGGCGGATCATCTGCCCCGCGCCGGTCAGCGTGCCGCCCGTGCCCCAGCCGGTGACGAAATAATCGAGTCGCCTGCCGACGAAATCCTGAAGGATCTCGGGCCCGGTCGTGCTGCGGTGGTAGGCCGGGTTGGCCTCGTTCTCGAACTGCCGCGCGAGGAACCAGCCGTGCTTGTTCGCGAGCTCCCCGGCCTTTCTGACCATGCCCGAGCCGCGCTCGGCGGCCGGGGTGAGGATGACCCTGGCGCCCAGCATTCTCATGAGCCGCCGCCGCTCGACCGAGAAGGTCTCGGTCATCACGGCGACGAAGGGATAGCCCTTGGCCGCGCACACCATGGCGAGCGCAATCCCGGTGTTGCCCGAGGTGGCTTCCACCACGGTCTGGCCGGGCTTCAACGTGCCCCGGCGCTCGGCATCCTCGATGATGGCGATCGCGAGCCGGTCCTTGACCGAGGAGAGCGGGTTGAAGAACTCGCATTTCACATACAACGTGACGTGCTTCGGCCCCAGGCGCTGGATGCGGACGACGGGCGTTTTGCCGATCGTGCCGAGGATGTTTTCGTGGATCATGTGTCCTTCTACTCTCGAGGCAGTTTCGCCCGCAAGAATACCGGGGTATCTCATGAAGCGTAGCGCGAGGGCCGGGGAGGCGGCGGTGAGGCTCCAGAAGCTGCTCGCCGAGGCGGGCCTCGGGTCGCGGCGCGCGGTCGAGGACTGGATCCGGGCCGGGCGGGTCACGGTCGGCGGCCGCAAGGCGCAGCTCGGCGACCGCGCCACCCCGGGTGAGGACGTGCGCCTTGATGGCAGGCGCCTGAGGCTCGCCGCCCCGGCGGCGAGCCCCCACGAGTTACTCCTTTATTACAAGCCCACGGGCGAGGTCACGACGCGCAGCGACCCCGAAGGGCGGCCGACGGTCTTCGAGCGCCTCCCGGCCCCGCGCCGCGGCCGCTGGATCAGCGTCGGGCGGCTCGACGTCAACACGACCGGGCTCCTCCTCCTGACGACCGACGGGCGGCTCGCCCACCGCCTGATGCACCCCTCGGGCGAGGTGGAGCGCGAGTATCTCGTGCGGCTCCGCGGCCGGCCGACCGAGGAGGTCCTCGCACAGCTGCTTCTGGGGGTGCGGCTTGAGGATGGCGCGGCGTCCTTTGCCCGCATTGCGGCCGATACCTGGGAGGAGGCCGGCGGCGCGGGCTCCCGGGGCCACAGCACCTTCCGGGTCGTCTTGACCGAAGGCCGCAATCGAGAGGTGCGCCGGCTGTGGCAGGCGGTCGGCTTCGAGGTGAGCCGCTTGAAGCGCATCCGCTATGGCCCCATCGAGCTGCCGCGGGACTTGAAGCCCGGCGGCACGCGGCTCGCGGGGCCTGCGGCCCTCGAGAAGCTTGCCCAGGCGGTCGCCCGGCCGCCGGCAGGCCCGGCCGGGGGCTGAGGCTCGGCCTTTAGGGGGCCCGGGACAAGCAAATCCCGGGCCAGAACGCATTGACACCCCGACCCTCCGAAATCACAATACGCGGCTCATTTTTGCGGAGGGGTACCCAAGCGGCCAACGGGAGCAGACTGTAAATCTGCCGGCTTACGCCTTCGAAGGTTCGAATCCTTCCCCCTCCACCACTCGTGGCGGGGAGGGATTCGCGCGTGCGAAAGACCCGCCGGCAGATGGACGCCATCAGCAGCGGGTGTAGTTCAATGGTAGAACCTCAGCCTTCCAAGCTGATGACGTGGGTTCGATTCCCATCACCCGCTCCAGCTTGCGCGCGCGTCGACATCTGAGCCGAGCCCATGTAGCTCAGTTGGTAGAGCACGTCCTTGGTAAGGACGAGGTCACCGGTTCAATCCCGGTCGTGGGCTCCAGTCGACTGGGTTTGTGAGTCGTCAGAGTTTCGGAGTTAGGAACTTCCATGTCCAAAGAGAAATTCGAGCGTAACAAGCCGCACGTGAACGTGGGGACGATTGGTCACGTGGACCATGGGAAGACGACGTTGACGGCGGCGCTGACGAAGGTGATGGCGGAGACCAACGGCGGGCAGTTTGTGGCGT
>DATHMJ010000507.1:0-3512 GCA_035487215.1 Gemmatimonadales bacterium | reverse complement strand
CCCGATGATGAACAGAAAGGACACAAGCACATGAGAAGCTCCGTCATGGGGACACTGGGTCTCGCCGTCGTACTGGTCGTGTCGGCGGGTTCGCCGCTCGGCACGGCGGCCAGCGCCGCCGAGCTGTCGGGCATCGCGGTGCCCGACACGCTCAAGGTCGGCGAGAAAACGTTGAAGCTGAACGGGCTGGGCCTCAGAAAAAAGGCCATGTTCAAGGTCTACGTGGGTGGGCTCTACCTCGAATCACCCTCCAAGGACGCGGGCGCGATCCTCGCGTCCGACCAGGCGAAGGCCATCCGCATGCATTTCCTTCGCGACCTGACGAAGGCGCAGCTCGTCGAGGCCTTTCAGGAAGGCTTCGCGGCGAACGCGAAGGACCCGGCCGCCCAGAAGGCCGCGTTCGACAAGATGCTCGCGCTCGTTCCCGACATGAAGGAAGGCACCACGATGACGTTTGCCTACCTGCCCGGAAAAGGCACGACGCTATCCGCCGGCGACAAGGAGCTGGGCGTCTTCGAGGGGAAGGGGTTCGCGGACGCGGTCTTCTCGATCTGGCTGGGTCCCAAGCCGCCGTCCGATGACCTGAAGAAAGGGATGGTGGGCTGATGAAAACTCGGATGACGCTCCTAGCTCTCGGTCTCGCCCTGCTGCTGACGCCGCTGACGGCGGCGCCGGTCGCCGCCCAGGGGCCTGCCCCCGCCCAGGTAGTCCTGCCGACGGACCGCACGGTGCTGCCGATTCCGGAGCCCCAGTACCCGCACAGCACGGTGTTCGATGTGCGGAATGCCACGCCGCCACCCCGGTTCGAGGTCAAGGCCCCGGCCAAGGCGCCCAACGTCCTCATCGTGCTGCTCGACGACATGGGGTTCGGCCAGTCGAGTGCCTTCGGGGGGCCCATCCACATGCCGACGGTGGAGCGCCTGGCCGCCGGCGGGCTGCGCTACAACGAGTTCCACACCACGGCGCTCTGCTCGCCAACTCGCTCGGCGCTGCTCACCGGCCGTAACCATCACATGAACAACTTCGGCTCGATCGCGGAGACCGCCACTGCCTTTCCTGGGCAGACCGGCCAGCGCCCCAACAGCGTGGCCCCGCTGGCCGAGATGCTGCGGCTGAACGGCTACAGCACGGCGGCCTTCGGCAAGTCCCACGAGACCGCGGCCTGGGAGGTCAGCCCGTCCGGCCCGACCGATCGCTGGCCGACCCGCTCGGGCTTCGACAAGTTCTACGGCTTCATCGGCGGCGAGACCAACCAGTGGGCGCCGCTGCTCTACGACGGAATGATCCAGGTCGAGCCGTCCCATGATCCGAACTACCACTTCATGACCGACATGACCAATCAGGCCATCGACTGGATCGGCTACCAGAAATCGCTGACCCCGGACAGGCCGTTCTTCGTCTACTTCGCGCCCGGGGCTACCCACGCGCCGCACCACGTGTCGAAGGAGTGGATCGCCAAGTACAAGGGCAAGTTCGACCAGGGCTGGGACAGGGTGCGGGAGGAGACCCTCGCGCGGCAGATCAAGCTGGGGGTGGTGCCGGCGGGCACGACGCTCGCGCCCAAGCCGGCGGCCATCAAGGACTGGGCCGCGCTGACCCCGGATGAGCGAAAGCTCTTCGCCCGCGAGATGGAGGTGTTCGCTGCCTTCGGCGAGTACACCGACACCGAGATCGGCCGGCTGATCCAGGCCATCGAGGCGACCGGGGAGCTCGACAACACGCTGATCTTCTACATCGTCGGCGACAACGGGGCGAGCGCCGAAGGGGGCATGCTCGGGCTCTTCAACGAGATGACCTACTTCAACGGCGTGACCGAGACCGTCGCCGACATCCTGAAGCACTACGACGAGCTGGGCGGTCCGACGACCTATCCGCACTACGCCGCCGGCTGGGCCGTCGCGGGGGACGCACCCTTCACGTGGACCAAGCAGGTCGCCTCGAGCTACGGCGGCACCCGCAACGGGATGGTGATCCACTGGCCCAAGGGCATCACGGCCAAGGGCGAGGTGCGGTCGCAATGGCACCACGTCATCGACATCGCGCCGACCATTCTGGAGGCGGCCGGCCTGCCTGAGCCGAAGAGCGTGAACGGCACGCCACAGACCCCCATCGAGGGCGTGAGCCTGGCGTACACGTTCGCGGACGCGAAGGCCCCGAGCCGGCACACGACCCAGTACTTCGAGATCTTCGGCAACCGCGCGATCTACCAGGACGGCTGGCTGGCCGGCGCCGTCCATCGCGCGGCCTGGGAGTTCAAGCCCCGGACGACGCTCGAAAACGACGTGTGGGAGCTGTACGACACGCGCACGGACTTCAGCCTGGCGAACGACCTGGCTGCGACGAACCCCGACAAGCTGAAGGAACTGCAGGACCTCTTCCTCAAGGAGGCGGTCAAGTATTCCGTGCTGCCCATCGACGACCGAACGTTGGAGCGCCTGAACCCGGCCCTCGTCGGGCGGCCGGACCTGATGGCCGGCCGCACCTCCTTGACGGTCTACCAGGGCATGACCGGGATGTCGGAGAACGTCTTCATCAACGTGAAGAACCGGTCGCACACCGTCACCGCCGAGGTGGAGATCCCGAAGAACGGGGCCAACGGCGTGCTGCTGGCGCAGGCAGGTCGGTTCGGGGGGTGGAGCCTCTACCTGAAAGGCGGCAAGCCGACCTATACCTACAACTGGCTGGGTCTCCAGCGGTACACCGTGGCCGCCCCGCAGGCGCTGCCCGCCGGGAAGGCGACCGTCCGCTTCGAGTTCGCCTATGACGGCGGCGGCATCGGCAAGGGGGGCACGGGCACGCTCTTCGTCAACGGCAAGAAGGTCGCGACAGGTCGGATCGATCACACCCAGTGCTGTGCATTCTCGGCGGACGAAGGGGCCGACGTCGGCGCGGACGAGGGCACGCCCGTCACCGAGGCCTACAAGGTGCCCTTCAAGTTCACCGGCAAGATCGCCAGCGTAACGATCGAGCTCAAGGAGATGAAGAGCGCGGATCGCGATCAGGCGCAACAGGCCCACCAGGTCTCCGTCCTCAAGAAGGCACTGACCGACTAGCAGGAGAGCGAACCGTGACAAGACGCTTCCGCGTATCCATATTGATCCTCTGCTTCCTCGCCTTGCTCCCGTCGATGTCGCTTGCCCAGGCGCGCAAGCCCAATATCCTCGTGATCATGGCCGACGACGTCGGGATGTGGAATCTGAGTGCCTATCATCGCGGCATGATGGGCGGGAGCACGCCCAACATCGATCGCATTGCCAAGGAGGGCGCGCTGTTCACCGACTACTACGCCCAGCAGTCGTGCACGGCGGGGCGGGCCGCGTTCATCCTGGGGCAGACGCCGTTCCGCACCGGTCTATTGAAGGTGGGTATGCCGGCCGCGAAGCAGGGTCTGCAGGACAAGGACCCAACCATTGCGGAGCTCCTCAAGCCTCTCGGCTACGCCACGGCGCAGATCGGCAAGAACCATCTGGGCGATCGTAACGAATACCTGCCCACGGTCCACGGCTTCGATG
>DATHMJ010000506.1:0-11584 GCA_035487215.1 Gemmatimonadales bacterium | reverse complement strand
GCGCTCAACGTCTACGCCGCGCGGCTGCCGGCCGACCCGTTCGACTTGGAGGCGGCGGACCACGCGCTCGTGGCCGCGCTCGACGTGAACCCCTCCGCGCGCGCGGCGCTCTCGACTGCGCTACACGACCTGGTCGGCAAGCGACTCGGCGTGCCGCTGTACAAGCTCTGGGGACTCGATGCCGCGGCGGCGCCGCTCTCGACCTTCACCATCGGGCTCGACACGCCCGACAAGATGCGCGCGAAGGTCCTGGAGGCCGAGTCGTATCCGGTGCTCAAGGTGAAGCTGGGGACCAAGCGGGACGACGAGATCCTGCGCACGATCCGGAGCGCGACCGACAAGGAGCTTCGCGTGGACGCTAACTGCGGCTGGACCCGGAAGCAGGCCATCCGGATGCTGCCGGTATTGGAGGAATTCGGCGTCACCGTGCTGGAGCAGCCGCTCCCGGCACACGATCATGACGGGCTGGCGAGCGTGACCCGGGCATCCCGCATTCCCGTCATCGCCGACGAGAGCTGTCTCGTCGCGACCGACATCCCGCCGCTCGTCGGCGCGGTGGACGGCATCAACATCAAGCTCGCCAAGTGCGGAAGCCTGCGAGAGGCGCTGCGCATGATCGCCGTGGCCCGCGCGCACGGCATGATGGTCATGGTGGGCTGCATGATCGAATCGTCCATCGCGATCACCGCCGCCGCGCACTTCACGCCGCTCGTGGACTTGGCGGACCTCGACGGCGCCGCCTTGCTTGCGTCCGATCCATTCGCCGGCGCCTCGATCGACCGGGGCCGGATCGCCCTTCCCTCCGGACCGGGGCTCGGCGTGCGCGCGCGATGACCGCGTACGCGCACGTCGCCCTCCCCCTCCCGCTCCACTCGACCTACACCTACCGGATACCCGAGACCCTGGCCGACCGCGTGGCGCCAGGGTCGCGGGTGGTTGTGCCCGTGCGACAGCGCGAGCTGATCGGGGTCGTCGTCGGCGTGGACGACGAGACGCCGAAAGTCACACCGCGCGACGTGCTGGGATGTCCCGACGCCGAGCCGGCGCTGCCGGGGCCGCTGCTCCGCACCGCCCAGTGGATCGCCGGCTACTACGGCGCGCCGATCGGTCTCACGCTCAAGGCCGTGCTTCCGGCCGGCATGTGGGGGACGTCGCGCGTGATCGTGACCCGGGTCGTGGGTGGACCAACGACCGGAGGCGTGGCCGGCGAGGTCCTGGATTGGCTCGACCAGCACGGCGGGTCCGCGGCGGTATCGGCTGTCGCGCGCGGCATGAGACGGCCGGTGTGGGACGCGGTGGACCGGCTGGATCGGTGCGGGGCCGTAGCCCTTCGGATCGAGCCGCCTGATACCGAAGCGGAGCTGGCGACCGAGCGGTTGCTGCTCCTCGCCGAGGAAGCGCCGTCGCTCTTGGAGCGGGAGCAGGCCTTCAGGCGGAAGGCCCGGCAACGCGCGCTCTACGAGGCGGTCGAGGCGCTGGGCGGACGCACGCCGGTGCGACACGTGTTGGAGCACCTCGGCTTCGACGCGGCGCTGGTGCGGGCGCTCGTGAAGAGTGGATTGGCCCGCATCGAGATGATCGAGCGCGTGCGCGACCCGTTCGCGGACACGCCGGCCTCGCCGCCGCCGCCAACGCTCACGGCGCACCAGGAAGCGGCGCTGGCCGCGATCGAAGCCATCCGGCCGGGCGAGGGTGCGCTGCTCTTTGGGGTCACCGGCAGCGGCAAGACGTTGGTGTATCTCGAAGCGGTGCGCCGGGTTCTCGCGCGAGGTCGGGGGGCGATCGTGCTGGTGCCGGAGATCGGCCTCACGCCGCAAGCGGTCAGCCGGCTTCGCGGCGCCTTCGGTGACGACGTCGCGGTGCTGCACAGCGGTCTGTCCGACGGCGAGCGAGCGGACGCGTGGCGGCTGCTCCGTCGGGGCGAGCGGCGAGTCGCCGTCGGCGCACGGTCCGCGATCTTCGCTCCGGTTCCCGACCTCGGCATCATCGTCGTGGACGAGGAACACGAGGCCAGCTACAAGAACGGCGAAGCGCCCCGCTATCACGCGCGGGATGTCGCCGCAGTGCGGGCTCGTCTCGAAGGCGCCATCCTCCTGCTCGGCAGCGCGACGCCAGCGCTGGAAACGATGACCCGCGGCGCCGACGGCAAGCTCACGCTGCTCCGATTGCCGGATCGCGTGGGCATGCGCCCGCTGCCGCCGGTCGAGCTGGTGGACCTGCGGAGCGCTGCCAGAGTCCCCGGCACGGGTCCCGTCCCGTGGTCCGCGGCGCTCGACGACGCGGTAGCATCGGCGCTCACGCGCCGCGAGCAAGCACTATTACTGCTCAACCGGCGCGGGTGGGCTGCCTTCCTGCAGTGCCCCGATTGCGGTGCGGTGCGTCAATGCCCCAACTGCACCGTTTCGCTCACCGTACACCACGCGCCCGAGGCCTTGCGCTGTCATTACTGTGCCCACGAGGAACCGCTGGTGTGGAGCTGCCCCCAGTGCGGCCATGCGGTGCAGGAGACCCGCGGGGTGGGAACGCAGCAGCTCGAGCGGCTGCTGGCCGAACGGTTTCCGGACGCCCGGGTGGCGCGGATGGATCTCGATGCCACGAGTACCAAGTGGTCGCACCAGCGGATTCTCGGTGGGGTCGAGCGGGGGGAGGTGGATGTGCTCGTCGGCACCCAGATGATTGCCAAGGGACTCGATTTTCCCAACGTGACCGTGGTCGGCGTGGTGGACGCGGACACCGGCCTGTATCTGCCCGACTTTCGTGCGGGAGAGCGCACGTTCCAACTGCTGGCGCAGGTGGCGGGTCGCGCCGGGCGTGGACCCAAGGGTGGGCGCGTGCTGGTGCAGACCCGGAACCCGCGACATCACGCGCTCGAGGCCGCCGCCGGCCACGACACCGAAGGGTTCCTGAAGCGCGAGTTGGAGCTTCGTCGATCGCCGCCGTACCCTCCGGTCGTCGCGTTGGTCAATCTGGTCGTCTCCGGCCCGGACGAGAGCAACGTGGGACGGCGCTCGGCGGAGCTGGCGGATTGGTGCACGACGCTCGTGACCCGCTACGCACTCCCGATCGAGATCCTGGGCCCCGCGCCTTGTCCGATCGCCCGGATCAAGGAGCGCTGGCGCTGGCACGTGTTGCTCAGGGGCCCGTCGCGCGCGCTCGGACTGGTCGTGCGCTACGGTGCACGCCGGCTCACCCGGACGGGCGAGATCCGGATCGTGATCGATCGCGATCCCGTGACGCTGCTGTAGCTTGGCGCAGCGGCGGCGCTGCTTGAATACCCTCCGCGCGCCGTCTACCTTTCCGCCTGCCAATGAGCGCCACCGCGGACAAGTCGCATACGACTACCTACCAGCTCCCGGACTTCACCAAGCCGCCGTTCGCCGGCGCGCCCGAAGCGCGGTTCGAGCCGCTGGTCGCCGACGGCGTGCTTCCCGAAGGATTTTTTTCGACGTCCAACCTCCCGACCTTCATCAAGGTCGGGGGACGTTGGGTCATGCCCACCCGGCCCCGTATGGACTGCGTCGTCGTGCGTCGTGGGGGCGAGTTGGAGACGATCGAGCCGCGCCGGCTGAAGAAGGGCGACTACGTTGCCATGGGCGAGGCGGAGGACGGCACCGCCGGCATCGTCGTGTACGCGGCCGGCTTTCTCGGTGGCAGTCACGGCGCCAACGAGTTCCGCTTCATGTCCACCGAGGTCAGCCGAGAGCGCCCGGTCAACTACGAGGAGCTGGCGCGACGCCTGGTCGAGGAGAAGCGGCGCGGCGGGTATCTCGTGTGGGTCGTGGGGCCGGCGCTCGTGCACTCGCGGGCGCGGGCGGACTTCGAGTGGTTCATCGGGCAGGGCTTCGTGCAAGCGGTGCTCGTCGGCAACGCGGTCGCCGTGCACGACATCGAGGCCGCCATCTTCGGCACGACGCTCGGCATGTCCAATACCGGCCAGCCCACCGAAGGTGGGCACGGCCTCCACATGCGGGCGATCAACCGCGTGCAGGCCGAAGGCTCCATCGAGCAGGCGGTTCGCTCCGGGCTGATCAAAAGCGGGATCATGCACGCGCTCGTGACCCACGGTGTGCCGTTCAGTCTCGCGGGATCGATCCGCGACGACGGGCCCCTGCCCGGCGTGCTGAGCGACACGCTCGCCGCGCAGGACGCGATGCGGGAGTACACGGTGCGGGCAACCGGGGCGATATTCATCGCCACCGCGCTCCACGCCATCGCGGTGGGCAATATGCTGCCGGCGTTTCACACCCGATATGGAGCGCCCGAGCCGCTCATGACCATCTGCGTGGACCAGACGGAGTTCGTGGTGAACAAGTTGAAGGACCGGGGGACGCATCAGGCCTACGGCGTCGTGACCAATGCGCAGGACTTCATGCACGTCTTCCGGTTCTACGTGGAGCGATGGGCACAGGAATCGGCCTGAACCGCCCGGCCCAGTCGCCCGGGGTGGGCGCCGGGTGGAGCCGCCTCGCGGAGGAGGTGGCGAAGCTGCTGCCGCGCGCGGAAATCGACGGCGTCTGGGCCTTCCCCAACCTCCAGCACGACGGCCGCGAGTGGGGAACCGCGGTGATCTCGCGCATCGAAGGCGATCGGCGCCGCATCTACACCGCTCGCTATCAGCTCGTGCTGAAGGGCAAGGAACGGGGGCAGTTCGAGGCCGGGGTCGAGGAAGTGGGGAGCGGATCGATCGACACCCTCGCGGAGCTGCTGCACGAGGTACACAAGCGAACCGACGACGAGCACCCTCCAGTTCCGGTCGCCATCGCCGACTGGTTCCCGGAGCCGACCGATGGCGCGCCTCGCTAGAGGTGAAGGCGCGGCCCTTCTCGAACGCTTTCGCCGCCATCTTCGGGACCGACACCTTCCGGTTACTCGCCAGCGCGATCTCGTCGCCCAAGCGGTTCTGTCCTCCGACGAGCACCTTTCGGTCGACGCCATTCAAAAACAGCTGAAAGAGCAGGGCGAGCACGTCGGTACGGCGACGATCTACCGGACCCTCGACGTGCTCGTGCGCAGCGGCCTCGTACGGGCCCACGACTTCGGCGAAGGGTTCAAGCGGTATGAGCCGATGCCGCAGCAGGCGCACCACGAGCACCTGATCTGCCTGCGCTGTGGCCGAGTGGTGGAATTCCAGAACGAACGGCTCGAGCGCATGCTCCCGATCATCGCCGACGAGCACGCCTTCCAGCACCAGCGGCATCGGGTCGAGATCTACGGCCTGTGCCGCGAGTGCCGCCAACGCGATCTGGGGTCTCTGGCGGAGGAGGTGTGAGCGAGCCGGCCGGGCTCGGGCTTCTCGTCGCGTTCGCCGCGGGTCTCTTGAGCTTTCTCTCCCCCTGCGTGTTGCCGCTGGTACCGTCCTACGTCGGATTCCTCACCGGCATGACCCTGCCGGAGATGAGCGGGCGGCGCCGCGTCGCGCTGCTGCACGCGCTGCTCTTCGTTGCCGGGTTCTCGCTCGTATTCGTGCTGCTCGGGGCCAGTGCCACGGCGCTAGGCAGCGCCCTCAAGTACTACCAGGTCTGGATCGCCAGAATCGGCGGCATCCTGGTGATCGTGTTCGGCGTATTGTGCCTGGGACTCGTGAGGGTCGGATTTCTGGAGCAGGATCGGCGACTGCAGCTCCAGAACAAGCCGGTGGGATACCTCGGGTCGGCGGTCGTGGGGATCGCCTTCGGAGCCGGATGGACTCCCTGCATCGGGCCGGTTCTCGGAGCGATCCTGAGCCTCGCGGCAACCGCAGACAGCGTCAGCCGCGGCATGCTGCTGCTCGGCGTCTACTCCGCGGGGCTGGCCGTTCCCTTCCTGCTGGCCGCGATCGCGGTCGAGTCCTTTCTCGACTGGTTCCAGCGGTTCCGCCGGTTTCTGCCGTGGGTCATGCGGGTGAGCGGCGTGCTGCTGATCCTGGTGGGCCTGCTCATGGCGACCGGTCAGTTCACCCGCCTCGCCGGCTGGCTCCAGCAACTCACGCCGGCCTTCATTCGGAATCAGATCTGAACGATCAGGCCTCGGTGCGAACCTCGTCCAGCTCCTCTTCCAATTGCTGCCGGCGGAGCAGCTCCCAGTAGCGTCCGCTCCGCGTCACCAGGATCTCGTGAGTGCCCTGTTCGACGACTCGGCCCCGATCCAGGACGAGGATCCAGTCGGCTTCGCGAACGGCCGTCAGCCGATGAGAGACGATCACGCTCGTGCGGCCGGCCAACGCGTCGCGCAGACCGGCAAGGATCCTGGTCTCGGTGTGCGCGTCCACCGCGCTGAGCGCGTCGTCGAGCACGAAGATCGGCGGGGTCTGCGCCAGCGCGCGCGCGATCGCGGCCCGCTGCTTCTGGCCGCCCGACAGGTTGATGCCGCGCTCGCCGAGCATGGTGTCGAAGCCGCGGGGGAGGGCCGGGAGGGCTTCGCTGAGCTGGGAGACGTCCGCCACCCGCTCGAGGCGTCCGTCGTCGGGCGCGCCAAGGAGCACGTTCTCGCGCAGGGTGTCGCTGAACAGGAAGGTCTCCTGCGGCACGAATCCCACCGCGCGATGCAGCTCTTCGAGCGACAGCCGCCGGATGTCCACGCCGTCGATGAGAACGCGTCCGCGGTCCGGGTCGTACGTGCGCACCAGGAGGTCGACGAGCGTCGTCTTCCCCGCGCCCGTGGCCCCTACGATCGCCAGCGAGCGCCCCGGCGCGAGGGAGAACGAAATATCCTCCAGCACCCAGCCCCGCTCGGGGGCGTTCGGATAGCGGAACCACAGCCCCTCGACCGTGAGCGCCCGGGCCCCGGCGGCAGGCGGCAGGGTGGTGGGCGCGTCGGGCGACACGATTGCCGGTCGCTCATCGAGCACCTGATTGATACGCGCCATCGCGGCCGCCCCGCGCTGCACCAGATTGATGGCCCAGCCGAGCGCGATCATGGGCCAGACGAGCATGGCGAGATAGACGCCGAACGCCACGAACGCGCCTACGCTCACGGTCCCCGCGACCACGAGGCGCCCGCCGACGTACAGGATCGCGGCCGCTCCCAGGCCGCCGAAGAGCGAGAGCACCGGATAGAACACGCCCTGGACCCTGGCGAGCGAGAGGTTTCTCACCTGGTACAGGTCGTTGAGCTTGCGAAAGGCGACCGTCTCCGCCTCCTCTTGCCGGTAGGCCCGCACCACCCGGACACCGGACAGGTTCTCGTGGACGAAGTTGGTCAGGTCGCCGAACTGATTCTGAATCTCCAAGGTCCGCCGGTGAATCAGCTGGCCGAGGGAGACCATGGCGATCGGCAGGCCGACCAGCGGCAGGAGCGCCAGCCCCGTGAGCAGGGGACTGATATCCAGCATGGCTGGAACGATGAGGGTCGCCCTGATTATTGTATCGACTAGGTACATCAGGGCCGGTCCGGCCACCATGCGCACGGCGAGCAGATCGTTCGTGGCGCGGGCCATGACGTCGCCGGTCGCGAATCGATCGTAGAACGCGGCGGACATCCGCTGCAGATGATCGAAGAGCACGTTCCGGAGATCGTTCTCGACCCGCCGGCTGGCGCTGTTGAGAATGTCGCGCATGAAGTAGCGGGCCACGCCGCCGATCAGCGCCACGCCCACGAGCAGCAACGCGTATCGCGCCACGTCGGCGAACGACCCCCCCGAGCGCAGGGCGTCGATCCCGTGCTCCAGGTAACGCGGGCCCAGGACGGTGAAGAAGTTGGAGACGATGACCATGGCCATGCCCACGGCAATGATGCCGCGATATGGCCGAAGGAAGGGCAACACCGCCCGCAGCTCGCGCATTGGGCTGCAATGTCACTGCATCCGGAAACCCCGGCAAGTCACGTCATAGTGGAGGAATTGGCAATGAAGACGACGATGCTCATCGCGCTGGCCGCGCTCGCCGTCGGGGCGTGCGGTCGGGGCGAGTCGAAGGAGGCCGTGGCCAGCACGGACAGCCTGAGCCGCGACCTGCAGCTCGCGCCGGTCGATACGTCCAAGCCGATCAACGACCAGCCGACCGCGGCTCCCGCGCCGGCCCCAGAGGCCGCTCCGGCGCCGGCCCCGAAGCCCGTCGCGACGGCTCCGAAGCCGAAGCCCAAGCCGAAGCCTTCGGCGCCCTCCCCGGCGTCGGCCGCGCCTTCGCCCGACGCGGCGCCGGCGCCCGCCCCGGCCCCCGCGCCGACTCCGTTGGTCGTGCCCGCCGGCAGCGCGATTACCGCGACCATGAACGACTCGATCAGCACCCGGAAGAACAAGGTCGGTGACGTGGTGACCGCAAAGGTGACGAGCGACGTGAAGGACGCGCAGGGTCGGGTCGTGCTCCCGGCTGGCTCCATCGTTTCGCTCAAGATCACCGCGCTTAACGTGTCGGAGAACAAGAGCGACAAGACCGGCACGCTCACGCTGGCGACGCAGGACATCTCGGTGAACGGCAAGACCTACGCGCTCGACGCCTCGATCGACAGCGTCGCGCGTGAGCTGGTGGGGCGGAAGACCAATGTCGGCGACATCGCCAAAGTCGGCGCCGGCACCGCGATCGGCGCCGTCGTCGGGCGAGTGATCGGCGGCAGCACCAAGGGCGCCATCATCGGCGGCGTGCTCGGCGGCGCCGTGGGTGCCCAACGGGCGGTGGAGACCAAGGACCGCGACGTCGTGGTACCCGCCGGCAGCAGCGTCCACCTGACTCTGCGCCAACCGGTGAGCCCGCAGTAAGCCGCACCAATCCAAAGGCCGTGAGGGGATGAGCCAGCGGCACGCTCACTCCCTCACGGCTCTTGCTTCCCTCCGGGTCGCCGACTTCAATTCTCCCGCATGTCCGACAGCTTTCGTGACGCACGGCTCACCGAGCATCGCAATCCGCGCACGGCCACCATCGACGTCGCGACACCGCTCGCGATCGTGGACCTGATCGGCGCGGAGGATGCAGGCGTGCCGCCGGCGGTCGCGGGTGCGCGCGAGGATCTCGCCCGCGCGATCGAGCTGCTCGAGGCGGCGTTTCGCGCGGGGGGGCGGTTGGTGTACGTGGGGGCCGGGACCAGCGGGCGCTTGGGAGTGCTCGATGCAGCCGAGTGTCCGCCGACGTTCGGCACACCGCCCGACATGGTGATCGCGGTCATCGCGGGTGGAGCGCCGGCGCTCGTCCGATCCATCGAGGGCGCCGAAGACGACGTCAACGCGGGGATCGCCGCGATGGACGAGCGGCGCGTCGGCGCCAAGGACATGGTTGTCGGGATCGCCGCCAGCGGAACCACCCCGTTCGTCCGCGCTGCGCTGGGCAGAGCCCAGGCGCTCGGGGCGCGGACCGCGTTGGTGACCTGCGCGGACCCACCGCAGCTCCTCCAGGACACCTGCGACGTCGTCATCTTCGTTCCGGTGGGGCCCGAAGTGGTGACGGGATCCACCCGAATGAAGGCAGGCACCGCCACCAAGCTCGTGCTCAACACGCTGACGACCGGCGCGATGATCCGCCTGGGGAAGACCTACGGTAATCTGATGGTCGACCTCAAGGCGTGGAACGACAAGTTGGTCGATCGGAGCCAGCGCATCGTGATGGAAACGACGGGACTCGATCGCGACCGCGCGCGGGAGGTCCTGGGCGCGGCGGACGGCAGCGTGAAGACCGCCATCGTCATGGCGCGCCGGGGCGTCGGACGGGAGGAGGCGGAGCGGCTGCTGGTCGAGCACGGGGGCCACCTCCGCACCATCGTCGGCGACCCGCCGCCCGTGCCCTCCGCGTGACCGAACGGCCCCAGCTCTGCGTCGGTCTCATGTCGGGAACGTCGCTCGACGGGATGGACGCCGCCCTGACCCGCTTCGCCGGACCCACCCATGCCGAGCTGGTCGGCTTCGCCACTCGGCCGTACACCATCGCCGAGCGCGATGCGATTCGCGCCCTGCTCGGCGGCGGGTCGCCCGGCGACTTCGCCCGGATGCACCGGCGCCTCGCGGATTGGGCGTGCGACGCGGTGCAGCTCGCGCTCGACGCCGGGCACCACCGCGCATCGGATCTCGCGTTCATCGCGTTTCATGGCCAAACCATCTGGCACGAGCCGCCGACCGTGACCTGGCAGCTCGGCGAAGCGGCGCTGCTCGCGGAGCGCTTTGGTGTTCCGGTGGTGAGCAACTTCCGCGCGCGCGATGTCGCCGCCGGAGGGCAGGGAGCCCCGCTGGTTCCGTTGGCGGATGTTCTGTTGTTCGGTGCGGTCGATGCACCCCGCGTATTGCTCAACCTCGGTGGCATGGCGAATCTCACGTACGTCGAGCGCCGCGCTCAGGAGCGCGGCGCGTTCGCGTTCGACACCGGCCCCGGCGTCGCCGTGGTGGACGCCGTCGCCGGCCTGGTGCAGCCGGGACTGTCGTTCGATCGGGACGGAGCGCTTGCGGCCAAGGGGACAGCGGACGAAGCGCTGCTCGCCGAGCTGCTGGCGGACGAGTTCTTCGCCGCGCCGCCGCCGAAGAGCACGGGCCGAGAGCGCTTCGGTGACCAGTACGCCCAGGCGCTCCATCGGCGTGCGCCTGGCCCGGCCGGCGTCGCGACGGCGGTGGAGCTCACGGCACGGTCGGTGGCGCGCGCCATCGCCACGTGGGTTCCTTCCGTTCCTGAAGTGGTGGTGTCGGGGGGCGGCGTGCACCATCCCGGGCTCATGACCGCGCTCACGCGCGCGCTCGCCGCATCCGCCTCCCGCGTGCGGCTCCGCCGGTTCGACGATCTGTTCTTCCCGGGCGATGCCAAGGAGGCGGTCGCCTTTGCCCTCCTCGGTTACCTCACCCTCCGCGGTCAACCCGGCAATCTCGTCGCGGCGACCGGCGCCGCCGGTCCCCGCGTCCTCGGCACCGTGACACCGGCATGAATCCTGGACGTCTGATCCTTCCCGCACTCCGAGCACGGTCCGATGGCAGCTTCGCGCATGAAGAGGAGACGATTCGTGCGGGTCTCGGGGTCGGGGCCGGCGGCTTCATCATCTTCGGGGGTAACGTCGACACGGTTCGGACTCTGACCGCCGACCTCGCGCGGCGTGCGGGGCGCCCGCTTCTCATCGCGTCCGACCTCGAGCGTGGGGCCGGACAGCAAATCGAAGGTCTCACCGAGCTTCCGCCTCCAGCGGCCCTGGCTTCGCTCGACGATCTCGACGCGATCCGTTGGGCCGGTGCGCTCACGGCCGCCGAGGCGCTTTCGGTCGGAATCAACTGGGTATTCGCGCCGGTCGCCGATCTGGACGTGCTCCCGACCAATCCGATCGTGCAGACGCGCGCCTTCGGCGCCGACCCCGAGGCCGTTGCCGCGTGCGTGAGAGCGTGGGTCGAGGGGTGTCAATCGCCGGGCGCGTTGGCCTGCGCCAAGCACTATCCGGGACACGGTCGTACCGCGATCGATTCACATGTGGCGCTTCCCGTGGTCGCGGAGGACGAAGCCACACTGCGTGCCTGGGACGAGCGGCCGTTCGCCGGCGCGCTCGATGCCGACGTGGCGAGCGTGATGACCGCGCACGTCGCGTATCCGGCGCTCGATCCCTCCGGCGCACCGGCCACACTGTCGCAACCGATTCTCGCGCGGCTTCGTACTCTCGGGTTCGGCGGCATCATCGTGACCGACGCACTCATAATGGAAGGCGCACTGAGCGGCCA
>DATHMJ010000505.1:0-4009 GCA_035487215.1 Gemmatimonadales bacterium | reverse complement strand
CAAGGCGATGCTCCGCGACTTCGGCCAGGGCGAGTCCCACGCGGATGTCCTCTGCGGGCGTAAGGTGATGACCGGCGGTGCGGAGATTTTCCAGCTCCACCGCGGCCGTTTCGGGCTCATGCAGCACGCCGGCGAGCAATGCGGCGCGGCGAAGCGTCGCCTCGGCCCGGTCGGCGGAGACCTGAGCGCGTTCGCGGTAGGCTTCGGCCGCCTCGTCGTAACGGCCCTGCGCCACGAGGGTCTCGATTGCCGAATATCCGCTGCCGGCGCGTATCAGGCCCACGTCGCCAAAGGCCCGCCCCAGGCCGTCGATCATCGGCTCGAGCACGCCACCCAAAAGGCCGAGCGCGAATCCGTACAACGCCCAGAGCACGCCGACCAGCACCAGGGCCCTGGGGACCAGTCCCGTGGCCCATAACAGCAGCGCTACGATCGTCGCGAAGAGAAGAATGCCCGCCACGGCAATGCGGGCGAGCGTCAGCGGGTCCTCGATCGACGTGCGGTCGCGGACGCCGGGCGGGTCGAGTGGGTTCGGCGGCGTCAACACCCAAACGTACGGATCGCTCGAACCCGCGGCAAGTTGATGCGGTAAGTTGACATCGTCCCGCGGGCGCCCTAAATCCCGCACGGTCGCGTTCCCCCGCAATGAGGTTCCAATGTTCCGTTTCTTGACCCGCCGCAGCTTTCTCGGCGCCGCGGGAGCCGCCGCCGCGTCGCTCCGCCTGCCGTCTCTCGGCGCGGCGATCGGCGCGCCCGCCATTCTGCGCGCTCGGGCCGGGCGGGCCGCCGCGGTCAGCTCGGCCAACGGGCTCCGGGCGGTGGGCCGGGCGATGGAGCTCATGCTGCGAGGGACGGACACACTGGACGCGGCCATCGAGGGTGTGAAGATCCAGGAGCTCGATCCGACCGACAACTCGGTCGGCTACGGCGGGCTGCCGAACGAAGACGGCGTGGTCCAGCTCGACGCGTCGTGCATGCACGGCCCAACCAAACGGGCCGGTGCGGTCGCCGCGCTCGAAGGCATCAAGACGCCCAGCGAGGTCGCGAAACTGGTGATGCTGTACACGAATCACATCCTGCTGGTGGGCGAGGGGGCCAAGCGCTTCGCTCTTTCCTACGGGTTCAAAGACGAAGATCTGCTCACCCCCGAGTCGCGGCAGGCATGGCTCGAGTGGCGGGCCAACCGCGGCCCGAACGACGACTGGCTGGACGTCCCCTCCAACACGCCCATGGTGGCGCGGCCCACGGGCACGATCAACCTCGACGTCGTGAACGCCGCGGGGGACGTCTCATCGGTCACGACGACGAGCGGTCTCGCGTTCAAGATCGCGGGGAGGGTCGGTGACAGCGCGATCGTCGGGGCGGGTCAGTACACGGACAACGAGGTTGGGGCGGCAGGGTCGACCGGACGGGGCGAGTCCAACATCATGGTCTGCGGGGGATTCCTCACGGTCGACCACATGCGGCGCGGCATGAAGCCGACGGATGCCTGCCTCGAGACTCTGCGACACGTTCTGGCGCTCAGTCCACCGCGGCTGCTCTATCCCGACGGGCGGCCGAGGTTCGATCTCAAGTTTTACGCGGTGAACAAGCGAGGGGATCTGGGCGCCGCATCCTTCTTTCCAGCCAAGTACGCCGCGCACGATGGGCGCGAGCCCGCGCTCCGGGACGCCGCGTTCCTCTTCGAGCACTCGAGCTGATGCTCGCACGGCTCCGAGCATCGGCTTGGTTGCTGAGCGCAGGCGCGCTCGCCGGCGTGCCGGCCTGGGCCCAGGAGCCTACGGCGCCGCTGCCTCCCCCGACCGCACCGGTACCGACACCGCCGCCGCCCGCGCCGGCGGCACAGCCACAAACGAACACCGACGTTCCCTGGCGGACGAGCTACTTCCCGTACCTTTCGGGGCTTGCCAACGACGGTCCCCTGATCTCCTTCCGCATCCGGCGCTCGCAGGCGGCGCCTTACGAGGAGCGGGTGACCGCCCGGGCGTTCGCCCAGCTCGACTTGGGGATCGGCTTCCGTGGCACCCGGTTCGCGGTGGCCCAGTTCGGCGCGCCACTCCTGATGAAGGACTGGCGTTTCAGCGGACTGGTCCTGGCGACGCGGGAATCCCGCTACGGCTTCTACGGCATCGGCAGTAACACGACGTTCAACAACACCAACGTCACCGACGCCGACCCGTTCTTCTACCGGGTGCAGCGAACCCGGTACCAGGCGCTGGTGGAAGTGACCCGGCACCTCGCGGGGCCGCTGCACCTCGCGCTGCAGGGGTCGGCGGAGTCCGCGAAGTTCGTGGCGCACGACGAAGGCACGTCGGTTTTCCTCCAGACGGTCGGCACATCGCTCAAACAAGACGACGCGTATTTGCGCGCGGCTCTCGTGTTCGACACGCGCGACACGGAGTACGACCCGCATCGAGGGCTCTTGCTCGAGGCCGGGTATCAGGTCGCCACCAGCGGCACGGGGTACCAGCGGGCGTACGGGATTTTGCGGACCTGGGTGCCACTGCGAGAGGGCACCGTCTTCGCGGTCCGGCTGGCCGGCTCCCAACTCTACGGCACGCCGACCCTCGACGCGCGGTACATGATCCCGGGGTGGGAACGCCCGATCCCGGTTCTGGGCGGGGCATTCTCGTTCCGCGGTCTGGACTCGGGTCGCTACGCCGGGAAAGGTGTGCTGTTGGGCAACTTCGAGATCCGCCAGAATCTGATCTCGTTCGCCAACGTCGCCGGATTGGTCCTGGTCGGGTTCGTGGATGCGGGGCGGGTCTTCGAGGACACGAAATTCACGCTGACAACCGACGACGTGAAGGTGGGCGGCGGCGCCGGTATAGCCCTGCGCGTGCTGAGGACGACAGCCTTCACGTTGAGCCTGGCGCGTGGTCCGGACCGGACCCGGTTGACGTTCGGCTTCGGGTGGATGTTCTAAGCCGGTCTCAGGCTGCCAGCTTCGCCGCCTCGAGCACCTCGCGCAGCGTGGTCTCGCCATGGTCCCGCGCGTACCACTTGCGCACGGACGGGTAGATCTCCTCCTTCGGCACGCCTCGGGCACGCTCGGCAAGCACCCAGCTCTGGAGCATGCGCGGCCGGGGACCCCAATGACCCAGCTCGCGAAAATCCCGGTCGAGCGCGATCACGATCGGGATCGATCGCGAGCCGCCGGTGAGGTAGCGGTCCATCACGTCCGGGTGCTCGTCCCGACGCAGGATCCTGAGCGCCACACCCGGCGCCACGTCGGCGAGCCGCGCCAGCACGGGGATCGTGTTCGACGCATCACCGCACCAGTCCTCCGCGAGCACCAGCAGCTTCCGGCCAGCATCCGGGGGCACCGCGGCGAGCGCCCAATCGGGAATCCGAGCCAGTCGGTGCAGGCCCTCCCAAAGTCCCCGATGCTTGAGGTCGCTTATCGCGAGGAAGGCTTCGTAGGGAAGCGCCTGCTCCCAGAGCGCAGCAAAATCGATCATATAAGCCACCTGGTAACCGAGAAAGCGGCGTGCGGGTTCCGGGCGCGGGGTGGCCAGCGCCGGACTAGATTCACGCTATGTCCGCGACGTCCCGACGCGACGGCGAGGCGACCCGCCAAAAACTGCTCCGAGCGGCCCTGGAGCTGTACACCACCGGCGGATTCCGCGATACGACCACGCCCGCCATCGCGGCTCACGCGGGGGTCGCGGAGGGGACGATCTACCGGCACTTCTCCGGCAAAGATGATCTCCTCAACGCGGTGTACCGCGCCGCCCAGCGCTGGGCCATCGGTGTCATCGCCGAGGCGGACGGAGACCATGCCGCGCCCGTAGTGGAGCGCCTCCAGCGTATCGGCCGTCGCTTGTTGGAGGCCGCGCAGCACGATCCCGCCGGCGCCCGCATGGTGCTCCACTTCCGCGACGACCGATATCTCGACGAAAAGAGCCGCGAGGCCGCCCGCGAGGTACGCGGCGCGCTTCAGCAGATCGTTGCGGCCGGCAAATCGGACGGCTTGGTGCGACCCGGACCGGCCGAACTGTGGGTCGCC
>DATHMJ010000504.1:0-3424 GCA_035487215.1 Gemmatimonadales bacterium | reverse complement strand
GAATCGGGAGCGGGAAGAGAATCAGCTCCGCGTCGGGCCAGAACATCGCGAACGCGAGGCCCAACCCAAGAACGGCGCCGGACGCCCCGATGAACGGCGGGATGCTGGTCAGACCCGACAGCCCCAGCGCAAGAAGTGCTGCGCCCACGCCGCAGTATAGGTAATAGAGAAGGAAGGCGCGGCTGCCCATCCGGGTCTCCACTGGCGACCCAAAGATGAACAGCATGAGCATGTTGCCGAGCAGGTGGAGGAGCCCACCGTGCACGAACATGTAAGTGACGAACGTCCAAGGCCTGGCGACGGCGTGCGCCGGGTCGAATGCCAGCCGGTTTACCAAGGCCGGCGAGGTAAAGACTGTCAGCAAAAGGAGAAGGACCACCGCGTTCGCGATGATCAGCCGACCCACCCAGGGGGTGATGCGGGGATATGGGGTGGAATTCATGGCGCCGTGCCCCCTAACTTCTTTGCAGCTATGCCCTTACGTCGGCCTGCCGGACCGGGCGATTCGGCAGATGCGGTTACACAACTCCGGAAAATCGATGCCGACGGCCCGGGCGGCCTGGGGCAAAAGGCTGGTCGCCGTCATGCCGGGCAACGTATTCACCTCTAAACAGAGGATCTCGCCCTCTGGTGTCAAGCGAAAGTCCACGCGCGAATATCCGCCGAGCTTGAGCGCGTGATGCGCCAGCAGTGCGAGCCGGCCGCATTCCTCCGCCACCGCCGTCGGAAGATCCGCGGGAAAGATTTCCTCGGACATTCCAGGGGTATACTTGCACTCGTAGTCGAAAATTTCATGCCGGGGGATAATCTCTCCGACCGGGAGTGCCTTCCCCTCCAGGACGCCGACCGTCAGCTCCCTGCCCGGCACGAACCGCTCGATCATGATCTCGTCGTCGTATCGCCGTGCGAGGGCCACCGCGGCCTCGTAATCCGCCTCTTTCTTAACGACGGACAGCCCCACGGTGGATCCCTGCTTCGACGGCTTCACCACCGCGGGCCAGCCCAATCGCGCGCCAACGTCACCCGCGGTGGCGGGTGACATGAGCCAGTCGGCCGTGGCAACGCCCGCGAGTCGAAAGAGGCGCTTGGAGACATCCTTGTCCATCGCCATCGCACTGCCGAGTCGGCCGCTCCCGGTGTAGGGAACGCCAATGACCTCGAGCAACGCCTGGATCGTACCGTCCTCTCCCCGCCCTCCATGGAGAGCCAGAAAGAGGACATCGGCATTGCGGACGACCGGGATGTTCCCGAGCCCCGACAGGAGCAGCCCACGCTCCAGGGCCCGGAGCTCGGCCAGGGGCGGTGGCTCGATCCCGACCGAGGTGCCCAAAGCCGCGGATTCCTGGGCTTCGGGGATGTAGCCGCCCGCCGTGTCCACTACGGCGACCTCATGCCCGCGGGCTCGCAGGGCAGCTACGACCTGGACGGCCGAAGCGAGGGCAACGTCTCGCTCGGCGGAGGTGCCGCCCGTGAGCACGGTGACGCGCACGAGTTACCGCGCTCCGATGAGCTGCTGGAGAACGTCGTACCGGCTCACGATCCCGACCAGCTTGCCGTCTTTGCGGACGAGAGCGGCCGGGCTCTCGCGAGTCAGCATCGGCGCCAGCCGGTCGGTCGAAACGTGCGCTTCGACGACCGGGAGCGGTGGATCCATGACCTCGCGAACGGGCCGATCGAGCAGCGCGGGCTGAGCGAGGGCGCGGGTCATGACCGTGCTCTCGAGCAACGTGCCGATCGGCTCGCCCCCTTCGACGACAGGAATCTGGCTCACGTCCCACGTGTTCATCAGGTTCAGCGCCTGCCGCACCAGAGCGGCCGGCGCTACGCTCACGAGCGGAGGGGCGCCGGTCTGTCGGTGGGCGAGCATCTGCTCTACGGTCGTGCGAGGTGAGTCAACCAGCTGGTTCTCCCGCATCCATTCGTCGTTGAACACCTTGGAGAGGTAGCGCTCTCCGGTATCGCACAGGACGGTCACGACCAACGCGGCCGGATCGTTTACTTCGCGCGCGACATCCAGCGCCAACGCGACGTTCAGGCCGGACGAGCTGCCGACGAGGATGCCTTCTTCCCGCGCGAGACGGCGAGTCATCACCATGGAGGTGCGGTCGGTGACCGTGCGGAACTCGTCGATGTACTTGAACCAGACGTTGCCGGGGATGGCGTCGCCTCCGATGCCCTCGACTTTGTAGGGGGCTCCGCCCGCGATCTCGCCGTTGCTGGCGAACCCGGCGTACACCGAGCCCTCGGGGTCGCCCGAAACGACACGGATCTTCGGGTTCTGCTCTTTCAGGTACCTGGCGGCTCCGCTCACCGTCCCTCCCGTCCCCGCCGCCACGACAAAGTGGGTCACACGCCCGCCGGTCTGCTCCCAGATCTCCGGCCCGGTGGTGCGGTAGTGGACTTCGGGGTTGACCGGATTGAAGTACTGGTCGGCGAGAATGGCGCCGGGCGTGTCTTTGACGATCTGCCTGGCCTTCACCCGATAGTGATCGGGGTGGTCCGGTGGAACCGCGGTCGGGGTGACGACGACCTCGGCACCGTAGGCCTTGAGCATGCGGACTTTTTCCTGGGACATCTTGTCGGGCATGGTGAAGACGCACCGGTACCCTTTGATCGCGGCCGCCATGGCGAGTCCGATGCCGGTATTGCCGCTGGTGGCTTCGACGATCGTCCCGCCCGGACGCAGCGCCCCACGGGCCTCGGCGTCCTCGATAATCGCCCGTCCGATCCGGTCCTTTACCGATCCGCCCGGATTCTTGTGTTCGGCCTTCCCGTAGACCGGCGTCCGGAGACCGGCACCGACGCGGGCGAGGCGGATCAGCGGCGTCCACCCGATGGTGTCCAGGACGGACTCGTATGGCGACAGATTCTGAGGGTCCATGCCGGCCTACCTTCTTCCCTGCGGGTTACGGAATTGCACGGGCTGCAGGAATGTGGTGGCGACGGGGGTCCCATCGCGAACCGCGGGCGCATACTGGAACTGCGGGACGGCGGCCACGGCGGCCGAATCGAACGCGGGATAGCCGCTCGACTCCGCCACGCGAGTGGACTCGCGCGCGACCGCTCCCTTCGCATCCACGAACAGATGAAGCACGACGATGCCCTCGACCCCCTGCTCGAGCAGCCCCTGCGGGTAGGCGACGGGCGACTCGGCGTTGAGCGCGACCGGCGGTCCGTCCGGCGCCGGCGCCGCGCCCGGCCGCTCCGAGGGGACGCGCACCATTGACTCGTCGGGACGAGAGCAGGCAGCCAGCATCAGCAATGCCAAGCAGAGCCGGCCAGCGTGAGCGTCGCTCACGGTCCCTCCGCTCGACGCTGCAGCTCGGCTAGGCGGTTCAGCGCCTCGAGCGGGGTCATCGCATCGAGGTCGAGCCCGCGGATTTCTTCGACCAAGGGATGCTGGGCTTCACCGGCGAAGAGCGTC
>DATHMJ010000503.1:0-3657 GCA_035487215.1 Gemmatimonadales bacterium | reverse complement strand
TCTACTAGAAGTTGAACTGGCTGATGTTGGCCTTGGTGAACACGAACGGCGGGCCAAGCAGGACGGTGCTGTCCGCCCCGACGGTGAAGCTGCCGAGCTTGCCCGCGGTGAAGGACTGCCCGGCGCTGGTCGTGATCTTCTTGGACGCCAGGTTGACCGCCGCGTACGCGGCCAGGTAGCCGAGATTCGCCGGGTTCCACAGCTCGAAGGACTGGACAGTGCCGTCAGCGACGAACTTCTTCAGGGAATCAGGAGTGCCGAGGCCGGTGAGCGCGATCTTGCCGCGGTACTTGGACGTGTCAAGAACCTGCGCGGCGGCGAGGATCCCTACCGTCGTCGGCGAGATGATGCCCTTGAGGTTCGGGTAGTGCTGCAGCAATCCCTGGGTCACCTGCGTCGCGGTGGTCGGGTCGTCGTTGCCGTAGACGATGCTGACGAGGTGCATATTCGGGTACTTCTTCAGCTCCTGCTTCATGTACCCGATCCAGGCGTTCTGGTTCGTCGCGGAGGCGGCCGCGGACACGATCGCGATATCCCCGCTGGAATTGATCTGCTTCGCGAGCACGTCGACCTCGCTGGTCCCGATCTGGGCGGTGGACGCCTGGTTGATGAACATGTCCCGGCAGGTGGGCGCGTCCGAGTCGTAGGTGACGACCGTGATGCCCTTCGCCATGGCGGACTGGAGGGTCGGGCAGAGCGCGGACGGGTCGGTCGCGGACACTATGAGGGCGTTGGCGCCCTTGGTGATGGCGGCCTGGATGGCCGGAATCTGCGAGGCGGGCGTCGCTGCGGTCCCGCTGGTCTCGCTTCCGCTCTCACCGAGCTCGCTGAGCGCGGCGAGGGCTCCGCCGGACTGCACGCTGTCCGCCGTCGTGAAGTACGGGTTCCCGAGGTTCTTCGGGATCACGAAGACCTTCAGTCCTGTCTTCAGCCCGGCGGCGGCAGTCGATGAACCGGTGGACGAAGCGGAGGACGAGGCGGATGTGGAGGACGAGGCGGATGTGGAACTTGACGACGAGCAGGCGGCGAGCGTCGTGGACGCCACGAGAAGCACTGCGGGGGCCCACAGCGCTGTCTTAACAGAACCTCTCATATCTGAATCCTTTCAATTTGAGCCGAAATAACATCGGATGGATGTGGCTGCGGCCCCTGTGGCCGACGGTGGGGACGGGGCGCGGCGCCGGGCCGTGCTCAGTCATTTGCTGCTCCGATGGCCGATCTGGGAGCGGGCCTCCTGCTGATGGCCAGGCCGCGAGCCCGGCTCAGCAAGGCGGCGGCGTTGGGTACGAACACGCTGATGAGCAGGAGGCCGCCGGTCACGATGCCGGTGGCCTCCTGGTTGAAGTTGGTAAGCAGGAGAGCATTCTGCAACCCGGCGAAGACGATCACGGCGAGTACCACGCCGATGATCGATCCCTTGCCTCCGAAGATGGATACCCCGGCCAGCAGGACAATGGCCACGACGCTCAACTCCATGCCGATGCCGTTGTTCCAGACGGCCGTGGACAGGCGGAACGTCCAGAGCGCGCCCGCCATGGAGCAGACCAGGCCCGATACCACGAAGAGCATGGTCTTGACGCGCTTGACCCGGATCCCGGCGAACAGCGCGGCTTCGGGGCTGGCGCCCATGGCGTAGATGGACCGGCCGGTCGCCGTGGCGTGCAACACCACGCCGAAGATCACGGCGAGCACGATGAAGATGGCCACGGAATAGGGGATGTTGATGTGCGGGATCGGATTGACCCCGATGCGGTTGTAGGGCGCGGGGAAGTTCGAGACCGTATTCGAGCCCAGGATGATGAGCGCGATGCCGCGGTAAAGCCCGAGCGTGCCGATCGTCACCGCCAGGGACGGCAGGCCGACGCGGGTCACCAGCAGGCCGTTGAATAGGCCGGCGACCACGCCGAGCACGGCCAAGATGACGAAAATGGCCAGTATGGGCCAGTGCTTGCTCCATAGGAAACCGAGCATGGCGCTGGACATGCCGAGAATCGATGCCACAGAAAGGTCGATCTCTCCGCTGATGATGATGAGTGTCATCGGCAGCGCCATGATCGCTATCTCGCCCGAGCTCACGCCCATATTGAAGAAGTTCCCGCTGGTCAGGAACTGTGACGAGGTGAGGACGCCGAACACGACGACGGCCACGGCCACGATGGCCAGGCCCGTTTCCCAGCGCAGGGCGGGCTGCAGTGCCGACCGAAGCCCGCTGGCCCGCCGGGGCGAGGTAGCGCGCTGCGCTTCGGTTTTCTCCGACGGAAGGC
Organism: Gemmatimonadales bacterium; assembly: GCA_035487215.1. GTDB lineage: Bacteria > Gemmatimonadota > Gemmatimonadetes > Gemmatimonadales > GWC2-71-9 > DASQPE01. The sequence continues at coordinate 1,393 of DATHMJ010000503.1, read as the reverse complement.
CCTCGGGCGGGAGGGCGTTCTGATCAGGTTCCAACGCCGGAACTCCTTTTCCGCAGCGCGGCCGCGAGCTTGACAGAGATGCCGCGGTCCAGCGTGATGGCCACCAAGAGCAGGAAACCGGCGATGGCCTGGTCCCAGTCGGGCGAGATCCCGAGCACGTTCAGCGCCGAGCTGATGGTGCTCAGCAAAAGCGCCCCGACGGCCGCCCCGACCGCGCTGCCGCTCCCGCCGAAGATGGCCACACCGCCGACCACCACGGCCGAGATCACCGTCAGTTCGTAGCCTGTCCCCGCGGTGGAGTCGATGGTCTGGTACTGCGCGGCCCAGAGCACGCCGGCCACCCCGGCGATGGCGCCGCTGATCGCGAAGGCGGTGAAGACCCGCTTGCCGGCGGGGATCCCGGCCAGGCGCGCCGCTTCCGGATTCGAGCCGATCGCGTAAAGCTCGCGCCCGGACCGGAAGGAACGAAGGTAGTACGCCCCGGCCCCGATCACCGCGGCGATCACGATCGCCAGGTACGGGACCCCGAGCACATTGGCCCTGGGGATCGCGATGAAGCTGGACGGGAGTGTCTGGGCGACCACTTCGTTCCCGCCCACGATGAGGATGTCGATTCCCCTGATGATGTAGAGAGTGGCCAGCGTGACCACCAGGCTGGGCACCCGGCCGATGGCCACCATCAGGCCGTTGGCGACGCCGCAGGCGAGACCGATCCCCAGCCCCACCAGGAAGACAACCGGGATGGGAATACCCGGCGAGTGCCCGAACAGGTTCGTGGAGACATAGGCCGACAGACCCAGAACCGAGCCGACCGACAGGTCCACGTTCCGGCTGATGACCACCATCGTCTCGCCGAGCGCGAGGAGGGCGTACACCGTGGTGTTACTGAGGACGAACTGGATGTTCGCCTGGTCGATGAACCGTGGCTGGATGCTCGCCGTGATCGCGACGAACACGACCAGGACGGCGATGATGCCGGACTCCCGGATCCGGAACACCCGCTCGGTGAGCTTACGCGAGCTGGTCCCGGCGGGCGTGCTGGAAGGATCTTGGCGCTCGGTCAACGCGGCGCTCATCGCGCCTGCTTCTGGAGCTGGCCGGTGGCCGCGGCCATGATCTTTTCCTCCGAGACCTCCGCGTGGGCGAACTCCGCGGTCAGCCGCCCCTCGCGCATCACCAGGATCCGGTCCCCGAGGCGCAGCACCTCCGGGAGCTCCGAGGAGATCACCAACACCGCGACCCCGTCCCTGGCCAGCTGCACCAGCAGCTCATGCACTTCTGCCTTGGTGGCGATGTCGATCCCGCGGGTCGGCTCATCCACGATGAGCAGCGCGGGCTTGCGACCCAGCCACTTGGCGAGCACGGCCTTCTGCTGATTGCCGCCGGACAGCCG
>DATHMJ010000502.1:0-2714 GCA_035487215.1 Gemmatimonadales bacterium | reverse complement strand
CCGCCGGCTGGCGCGTGACCTTCGCCGGCGAGCGTATGCCCGGGCCTACCTCGCCGATCAATCGTGGCGGGCCGCCACGCTGGTGTTCGCGGCCCGGGTCCCGGAGCGCACCGGATTCGCCCAGAGCCCGGCGGCCAAGCTGTACACCACCAAGGTGGTTCGGCCGCTCCACGGCCACGAAAGCGCGCGCATCGGCTCGCTCGCGGGCGTGCCCGTCGGCGATCCGCTCCCGCCGATCTCGCTCGGCCTCGGGGCGCCCGATCGCGATGCCGCCGCCGCGCTGTTGGCGGAGTGGGACCTCGGGGACTTCGTGGCGCTCGCGCCGGGATCGGTGTGGGAAGCGCGGCGCTGGCCCTACTTCCCCGCGCTGGCCGCCGCCATCGGTCGGCCGGTCGTGGTGGTGGGCGGGCCGCACGACGCCGCGCTCGCCGACCAGGTGATGGCGGCCGCGCCCGAGCGGACGAAAAGCTCGGTGGGATTGGTGGCCCCGCGCACGGCGGCCGCGCTGGTGGAGCGGGCCCTCGCGCTCGTCACCAACGACTCCGCGGCGCTGCAGCTCGCCAACGCGGTGGGAACGCCGGTCGTCGGACTGTTCGGACCTACGACGCCCGCGCTCGGCTTCGGGCCCGTCGGTCCGGACGACGTCGTGCTGGGACGGGACGAGCTGCTCTGCCGGCCGTGCGCGCAGCCCGGCCCGGCGGTCTGTCCGTTGGATCACCATCGGTGCATGAAGGAGCTGGACGTGGGAACCGTGACCGCCGCGCTCGCGTCGGTCCTACGCCGAGCGGAGGAGCGCCGTGCGATTCGTACTGGGCATTGACATCGGCGGCACCAATCTCGTCGTCGGCGCGGTCACCGAGGATGGGAGCAAGCTGCACGCGCTCCAGAGCGAGCCCACCCGCCCGGAGGAGGGCTCGGACGCGGTGCTGCGCCGCTTGCGCGACATGGGCCGTGCCGTCATCGAGGAAACGAAGCGGACCATTCCCGGCGCCACGTTCGCCGGTGCGGGCGTCGGCGCGCCGGGCCCGCTCGACACCAAGCGGGGAATCGTTCTGCTCACGCCCAACCTGGGCTGGGTCAATCTCCCGCTCCGCCAGCTCATGCAAGACGCGCTCGGCGTGCCGACCGCCATCGACAACGATGCCAACTGCGCGGTGCTCGGGGAATGGTGGATGGGCGCGGCGCGCGGCGCGCGCCAGGTCATCGGTATCACGATCGGTACCGGTATCGGCGGCGGCATCATCGTCGACGGACGGCTGTACCATGGCGCGTCCGACTGCGCGGGCGAGATCGGGCATACCACGGTCGAGGTCAACGGCCGGCGGTGCAAGTGCGGCAACTACGGCTGTCTCGAGGCCTACGCCTCCGGCCCCGCCATCGCGCTGCGCGCCGTCGAGGCGGTCGAGGCCGGCCAGACGAGCAAGCTCCCCGATTACGTGAAGGGCGACCTGACCAAGATCACCGCGCAGACCGTCTATCAGGCGGCGCACGACGGCGACGAGCTGGCGGAGGAGGTCGTGGGGGACACGGCGAAGTTCCTGGGCGCCGGCATCGCCAACATGGTGAACATTTTCAACCCCGAGATCGTGGTCGTCTTCGGCGGGGTGACCTACGCGGGGGAACACCTGTTCACGCCGCTCAAGCGTGAGGTGGCCAAGAGAGCGTTCAAGCCGGCCGTAGCCGTGTGCCGCATCGTGCCGGCGGAGCTGATCGGCACGGCCGGCGTGTACGGCGCGGCTCGCGCGTTCATCGACCAGACCCGCGCATGAAGCTGGGCGTCCTCGGCTCCCTGGTTTGGGACGAGATTCACGGCCGGGATCCGGCCGCGTCACCGGTCGAGGAGTGGGGCGGCGTCGCGTACGCGCTGGGCGGGCTCGACGCGGCGCTGCCGGACGACTGGGAGATCGTCCCGCTCATCAAGGTTGGCCGAGATCTCGCAGCCCAGGCGGGCGAGCTGCTCCGGTCGCTCCGGCGGGTCGGGCCGGGCGCCCGATTCGTCGAGGTGCCTGTCCCCAACAACCGGGTCGTCCTGCACTACGAGTCGGCCGACCGGCGCTGTGAGCGAATGGCCGGTGGCGTTCCCGCGTGGACCTGGCCCGAGCTGGGGCCGATGGTGCGCGACCTGGACGCGCTCTACCTCAACTTCATCTCCGGCTTCGAGCTGCTGCTCGGCACCGCCCAGGCACTGCGTCAGGGATTTCGCGGCCCGATCTACGCCGACGTCCACAGCCTCTTTCTCGGCATGCAGCACGACGGATACCGCGTGCTGCGCCCGTTGCCGGACGCGGGCAACTGGTTCGCCTGCTTCGATGCGGTCCAGGTGAACGAGGACGAGATGCGTCAGCTCTCTCCCGATCCGCTCACGATGTCGGCCCAGGTGCTCGGCGCCGGCGTATCGCTGCTGGCCGTGACGCTGGGGCCGCGCGGGGCCGCCTACGTCGCGGCGCCCGGGTTCGACGGCTGGGGCAACCGCTCGCAACCGGGAGGTGGAGAATCCGGCAAGGGTCTGGCGCGCCCCGTCTCCGTGGGGACGGGACACGCGATTCGGAGTGCCCTGATCCCCGCCCCGCCGGTGGACGCACTCGACCCGACCGGCTGCGGCGACGTGTTCGGCGCGGTGCTTTGCTCCCGCCTTCTTGCCGGGGACGGCGTGGAAGGCGCGATCCGCGAAGCCAACCGGCTCGCCGCGCGCAACGCCGGGTTCCGTGGCGCCG
>DATHMJ010000501.1:0-2972 GCA_035487215.1 Gemmatimonadales bacterium | reverse complement strand
GCGAGAGCGCGAAGAGCGCACCGGCGCGCTGTACGCGATGACGCGCGAGCTCGCGGCGGAGCGGAAAGTTGCCGACATGGTAACGACCGCGGCGCGCCATCTGCGGAACACGTTCGGCGGCGACGTCCTCTTGTTCACAGTCGGCGGGGACGGGCAACTGCGCCTGGATCCGGTGCTGGGCGCACCCGAGGTCGACGAGAAGGAGTTCTCCATCGCGCTGTGGGTCTTCGACCACGCGCAGCTCGCCGGCGCGGGCACCGCGACGCTCCCCTCGACGGAGTGGCTCTACGTGCCCGTCGTCGCCTCCGGCCGTACGCTGGGTGTCGTCGGCATCCGGTCCCAGGATCCGCGGCGTTTACAGGAGCCGATCCGTCGGCAATTGCTGGAGACGTTCGTCGGGCAGGTCGGCGCCTCGCTGGAGCGGGTGCGATTGGCCGGCGCATCACAGCAGGCCAAGCTCGAGACGGAGGCCGAACGGCTCCGGACGGCGCTGCTCAGCTCGCTGTCGCACGACCTCCGCACACCGCTCGCGGGCATCGAAGGCGCCGCGAGCAGCCTGCTGCAGGATGGGGGGGCGCAAGCGCCCGAGGCGCGGCGCGATCTGGCGCAGACGATCGTGGAAGAGTCCCGGCGAATGACGCGTCTGGTCGCGAACCTCCTCGAGATGGTCCGGCTCGAATCCGGCGCGTTGCAGGTGCAACGGGAGTGGCAGCCGCTGGAGGAAGTCGTTGGTGTCGCGCTCATCCGACTGGACGAGCGCCTGGCGGGCCGGGCGGTCACCACCACGCTTCCGCCCGAGCTCCCGCTTCTCTCGATCGACGGCTTGCTCATCGAGCAAGTCTTGATCAACCTGATCGAGAACGCGCTCAAGTACACGCCGGCCGGCACACCGATCGAAATCTCGGCGCAGCTCGCCCAGCGCGAAGTGATCGTCGAAGTCGCCGACTGGGGTCCCGGCCTGCCCAGCGGCGAGGAGGCACGGATCTTCGACAAGTTCTACCGGGCGCGCGATCTGGGACAGGCCGGTGGAGCAGGACTCGGCCTCACCATCTGCCGCGGCATCGTCACCGCTCACGGTGGACGGATCTGGGCGCAGAATCGCCCGGGAGGTGGCGCGAGCTTCCGGTTCAGTCTCCCGCTGGGCGGGCCGCCGCCCAGCCTCCAGCGCGACGAGGGGGCCGCCGCATGACCCACTCGACGTGACACAGCCGATCCCCACGGTGCTCGTCATCGAGGACGAGCCGCAGATGCGGCGGTTCCTCCGCTCAGCGTTGGAGGGTAACGGCTACCGCGTCGTCGACGTCCCCACCGCGCGGGAGGGACTCGCCCAGGCCGCGGGACGGAATCCCGACGTGATCCTGCTCGACCTGGGCCTCCCCGACGGCGATGGCCTGGACGTGACGCGGCGACTCCGGGAATGGGCGGCGACGCCGGTGATCGTGATCTCCGCCCGGGGGCTCGAAACCGACAAGGTGGGCGCGCTCGACGCCGGGGCCGACGACTACCTCACGAAGCCGTTCGGCGTGGGTGAGCTGCTCGCCCGCATCCGAGTCGCGCTGCGGCATGCATCCCGGTCGCCGGACGAGCCGGATGAGCCCGTCTTCACCCAGGGCGAGCTCACGGTTGACCTCGCGCGCCGCCAGGTCTTCGCGGCCGGCGTCGAGGTCCACCTCACGCCCACCGAGTACAAGCTGCTGACGCTGCTGGTCCGTCATGCCGGCAAGGTAGTCACCCAGCGGCAGGCCCTTCGCGAAGTCTGGGGCCCGAACTACGCCACGCAGACGCACTACCTGCGGGTCTACATGGCCCAGCTCCGGCACAAGTTGGAGCGGGAGCCGGCACGTCCTCGACTGCTGCTGACGGAGCCCGGCGTCGGCTATCGGCTGAAGGTGGATTGAGCCGCGCTCAATCCCGCGCCGCCACCAACCGATCCTGCAGCGCATCGCCCAGCAGCGTACACCCGACGACCACGAACACCAACGCGACCCCCGGCGCGCCCGCGATCCACGGAGCGTCCATCAAGGCGTCACGCCCCGCCGCGATCATGTTGCCCCATGAGGGGGCGGGCGGTTGCACGCCGAGGCCGAGGAACGACAAGCCGGCTTCGAGCAGAATGGCGTTGCCGACGCCCAGCGCAGCTGCCACCACGACGGGGGTCAGCAAGTTCGGCAGCAAGTGCTTGGCGAGAAGCCGGGCACGGCCCGAGCCGAGCGCCAGCGCGCTTTCCGCAAAGGGCCGAGCGACCAGGCTGCGCGACTCCGCGTAAACCAGTCTCGCGATGGTCATCCATCCGGTGACGCCGAGCACCAACACGACGAGTGCGACGCTCGGCGACCAGAGCGCGGCCAGCAACAGCAGGAGAACCACCCGCGGGACGGCGAGCGCGAAGTCGGTGATTGCCAGGAGCAGCGTCGCCAGCCGGCCCCGCGCGAGCGCGGCCGCGGCTCCGACGCTCACACCGATGACCACCGACAGCACGACCGCCAGCACGCCGACGGCGAGGGACACCCTGCCGCCATAGGCGAGTCGGGTCCAGACGTCTCGTCCCAGACGATCGGTGCCCAACGGATGAAATCCGCCGAACTGGTCGGTGCTGCCGGGTGCGAGGAGTCGCGTCGCGACTACGTCACGCTGAGCGGTCGGATCTGCGGAGGACAAGAGCGGGACCAGTAGCGTCATCGCGACCACCACCGCAAGCAGTGACGCTCCGATGACGACGCGGGCGTCTCGGCGTGGTGGATGGTCAGATGGCATGCGAAGTCCTGATACGTGGGTCGGCCCAGGCGGCCAACACCTCGGCGAGCAGGTTCCCCACGACGACCAGCGTGGCGCTCACGGCGGCCGCCGCTAACACCACGGGGTAGTCGCGCGCCTGGACCGCCTCCACCAGGACCCGCCCGACGCCCGGCCACGCGAAGATCGCCTCGACGAAGACGGCGCCGGAAAAGACCGCGGGTAGCGACAGCCCCAAC
>DATHMJ010000500.1:0-5863 GCA_035487215.1 Gemmatimonadales bacterium | reverse complement strand
CAGATCCTCCGGGGTCGGTACTACGTCTGCGAGCGTGCCCAGTGCGAGGATGCCCGCCAGCTCACCGTGGGAGACCAGCGGAAGAACGACGGCGGCGGTCACCCCGCGCTCCGCCATCGGTCGGATGTAGCCCGGCAGGCGGTCACTCGCGCGGAGGTGCAGCACGTCACGGGAAGCGAGCTGCCCGAGATCTTCGCTGCTCAACTCGACCCGGACGGACTCCCGGCGACCCCCGTCGCCCTCCCGGCGCACCCAGCTCACCGCGCTCGCCCCGCGATCCGAGGGCAAGAGCGTGATGCCGGCCGCCGTGCAGGGGAAGACATCGCTGATCCGGCTCAAGACCGCGTCCACGATCGTCGCGGCGTCCATCGCGCCGAGCACCGCGCGATCGATATCAGCCGCTGTCCCGAGCGCCTTGAACTGGCGGCCGAGGCGATCCGCCATCGTGTTGAAGGAGCGCGCCAGCTCCGCGAACTCGTCGCGGCTGCTGACGGGCACTCGCCAGTCGAAGTCCTGGAGCGCGATCCGGCGGGTGCCATCCTGGAGCTGCAGCAGCGGGACCAGGCTGCGCCGGATCTGGAAGATGCTGAGTACGAGTACCGCGAGAGTGCACGCCGTGATGATCAGGAGGAAGCGGTCGGTGAAGTCCGTCATCGGTCCCAGCACGGTCGCCTGTGCCTCGCTCAACACCAAGGTCCAGTCCGGCGCGCCGAACGCGTCGTGGAGCATGATCGGCCAATACGTCGCCATGTAGCCGCGATCGCCGAGCTCCAGCGTGAAGACGCCCCACGCTGAGCGGCTGGACAATTGATGAACTTGGCGCGCTGCGGCGCTCCGGAGATGCGTCGACCCCACGAGCATCTCCCCGGCCTCGTCCACCACGGCCATTTCGGCGGTGGGCGACGGCATGGTCTGGTCTCGATTGCCCCAGAGATAGTCCGCACTGACCTCGCCGACGAGCATGCCCGTAGGACCCGAACCGTGGGCAAGTCGCCGCGCCAGGTAGATCCGCGCGACCCCGTTGGTGAATTGCGTCACGACGCTGGTCCCGCCCGCCAACACGCGGGCGCTGTCGGCGGTCGCGAGCGCGGGCAGCTCCCACAGCTGTCCAAAGATCGCGATCTGCTTGCCGTCATCGCCGAGGAACTCAAGCGCGTCGAAACGACTGCGAGCCAAAAGGTCGAGCCCCGCGATGATGGTCTGGCTCGCCTCCGGATCCTTGGCCGGCGGCGCCGCGGGGGGCGCGGTGAGGCGCTTCGGGTCGTGATCCATCATCACCCCGCCCAGGGCGATGCGACCGTCCGTCCGAGCCCCCTGGATCTGGTTACCGGGACGTGCTCGGACCTTTCGCCGCAACACCGGCACGGTCGCCGGCTTGGGCGGCGGGATCAGCTCGGCGACGGCACGCGGCGGAATGCTCTTGAGGGTGGCCTCCAGGAGCAGGAGACGCTCGAACACGGCTCGCCCGAGGGCCTTGTTGGCCTGGAGCAAACGGGTCTGGCTCTGATATTCGAGCTGGCGGGTCATGTGACGGAACGACAGGAAGCCCAGCAGGCCGATCGGTACGAGCGCGCATCCGACGAAGAGCGCCAAGAGACGGCGCCCAAAGCGGCTCGGGAACAGACTGGATCGGAGATTCACGGAGAGGGGCTCGCGTCGGCTGACAGGGCGGGTACCCCGAGGGCAAATGACATGCCCTCCCCTTCAGCGCAAGCAAGCCTAAGTACAAGCGCTACTTAAGAATGGAAGGGGGAGAAAGCGACCCGGGTGCGGGCTCGTGCTTCGCGGCGTTCGTCGCCGGCTCCGGCGGCAGGAATGACTTGAGAGCAGCAACTCTACCGGCCTCCACTGCTCCGAGCCGTCCTCCCGCGCAGGCCGCGCCTCGGATCCCGATGATGTCCGGCTCCAGCGCGACCACCCTTCCCAATTGGCGAAGGCCAATGCTGCCGGCCAGCGCCATTTCCAGCCCGGCGGCCCGGCCCACTTGGACCCAGGTCCGGAGCAGCATTTCCCCCCAGCAGTCGAGCAACGACCGGCCGTCTTTGGCGGCGGTATCCAGCAGCATCGCCGCCACGCCAGCCTCGCGCGCCCCCTCGAGCAGCTCCAACCCAGTGGGGCCGCTGAGCTGGTCGGCGTAGGCCACGCCCACGAACCTGGGCGATGCCGGATGGCTGGCACAGGCGTTCACCGCTGCCAGAAGGACGCACAGCCGGTCCGGGCCTTCCCGACCCAGGGAAACACCGAGCTTGAGGTACAAGGTGTCCCGACGCCTCAGCTCGAGTCCGGCGACGTCGAAGCGGACCGCGTCGGCCGACTGGGCGTCGCCGAGCGCCGCACTCATCGGCATGCCAAGGGGCACCCGTCGGTCGATCGCCGCGAGAACGTCCCCGGTCACCGGGCCCAGTGCTCCCTTGCCCGGATCCTTGGCGTCGATGATGTCGGCGCCGCCGTCGAGAGCGGCCTCGATCTCGTCCGGGTTTCGCACGCTGACCAGAAGCCGCATCGACGATCTCCCTTGTGAGTTGCTAACGCAATGGTATGTTAGCGCTTAGAAGTTATTCCTCCGGGCTCATCAGCGGGAGGTACCTTGGGGCAACGGACGGCTGAAGGGGCGACCGGGGACCAGCGGCTGGCCGGAAAGGTCGTTCTGGTAACCGGCGCCTCGAGCGGCATCGGCCAAGCGATCGCGGCGGCCAGCGCGAGGGCCGGTGCCAACGTGGGGATCACGTACCGGAACAACGCGGAGGGCGCGGCCAAGACTGCCGGAGTCGTCGCCGCGGCCGGACGGCGAGCGACCGTCCATCGGCTCGACCTGGCGCACCCGGAGACACTCGACGCGCTTGCCCAGGATGTTCGCAACGGGCTGGGCAACGTCGACGTGTGGATCAACAACGCCGGCGCCGACATCCTGACCGGCGAGTTCAAGAAGCTCTCGCGACGCGAAAAGCTCGATCTCGTGCTCGACGTGGATCTGCGCGGCACCGTGCTGGCCTCATGGACGGCCGTGGAGCTCATGCGGGCGCAAGGCGGCACCGGCGTCATCATCAACATGTCGTGGGATCACGTGGGACAGGGCATGGCGGGAGAAAACCCGGTTCTGTACTCCGCCGCCAAGGGTGGCATCCTCAGCTTCAGTCGTTCGCTCGCACGCGACGTCGCGCCGGAGATCCGGGTCAACGTGATCGCGCCCGGGTTCATCGCGACCGCGTTCGGGCAGGAGGCTCCCGCCAATTGGCACCGCCGGGTGGTTGAGGCCACCCCGCTGAAGCGCTGGGGAACTCCGGAGGACGTGGCTGGCGCGGCGGTCTACCTCGCCTCCGACGAAGCCGCGTTTCTGACCGGGCAGGTGATTATGGTGAACGGAGGAGTGGTGCTGTAGCCGACGGAGATTCGAGGAGATTGCCATGCCGACGACCAAGGAACGCACGTACAACGAGGCAGAAATCGCGGAGCGCCTCAAGGCACTCCCAGGCTGGTATTACGAGGACGGCTGGATCCGGCGCGTCTACAAGACCGACGGCTGGCCCACTACGCTGATGGTCGTCAATGCGGTCGGCTTTCTCGCCGAGGCGGCGTACCATCACCCCGATCTGACGGTCACCTGGGGCCGGGTCATCGTGAAGCTCCAGAACCATGCCGCCGGCGGGATCAGCGACAAGGATTTCGAGCTGGCCCGCAAGATCGAGGACCACATCCTCTGGCGCCCCAGCGGCGGGGCTCTCGAGGGAACCCCGAACAAGTGGGTCCGGTCGGGAGACCCGCGATAGGCGGGCCTCCCGTCGGCTCGCCGCCCCGCCGCGTCCTCTTCGTCACTGGCAAGCTGGCCGAGCCGGCGCTGCGGCGCACGCTGACCGACATGGCCCCGCCGTTCGCGGCGGAGGTCGCGGTGCTCAAGATCACGGTTGCCGCCCTGATGACGACACCGTGGATCGCGCGCTTCCTGGAGGTCCCGAGCGGGACGGATCTCGTGCTCATCCCCGGCCTCTGCGAAGGCGATGCCTCCGTGATCGCCGGTCATGTCGGCGTGCGAACCGAGAAGGGGCCTAAGGACCTGAGGCAGATTCCCCGCTACTTCGGCCAAGCCGCGGCGGCGCCGAACTACGGCGCCTACGCCATCGAAATCCTCGCCGAGATCAACAACGCCCCGAAACTCTCGCGTGCCGCCATCCGAGCCGCGGCCGAGGCCTACCGGGCGGAGGGCGCCGACGTGATCGACGTCGGCTGCACGCCGGGTGTCCCGTTCCCCGCGCTCGGGGATGTTGTACGGGAGCTGCGGGGCGACGGCTTCCGGGTCAGCGTCGACTCGTTCGACGTGGACGAGATTCGCAGTGCCACGGCGGCCGGGGCCGAGCTGGTCTTGAGCGTGAACGGCAGCAATCTGGCGGTGGCCCGCGACGCCGGGGCCGCGGGCGCACGCGTGGTCGTCATCCCCGACTTCGGCAGCGGGTTGGACACGCTCGACCGGAACATCGAGCAACTCGAGGGCTGGAGCGTGCCGTACCTGATCGACCCGGTGATCGAGCCGATCGGATTCGGGTTCATGGCCTCGCTCGAGCGCTACACCGAGGTGCATCGCCGCTACCCGAGCGCCGGCCAGATGATGGGCGTCGGCAACCTGACCGAGCTGACCGCGGCCGACACGACCGGCGTCAATGCGCTGCTCCTCGCGATCGCGGAGGAGGTCGGCGTGCGCGCGGTGCTGACGACGGAAGTCGCGCCCTGGGCCCGCGGCGCGGTGCGGGAGATCGACATCGCTCGGCGCCTCATGCATTACGCGGTCGGCGAAAAACGGGTCCCCAAAGGGATCGACGACCGACTGCTGACGGTCAAGGATCCGGAGATCCTGGCCTACTCCGAAGCCGAGCTGCGCGAGCTGCAGGCCGCCGTGACCGATCCCAATTTCCGCATCTTCGCCGACCGCGAGGCGATCACCGTCTTCAACAACGAGCTGTTCGTCCGGGGCACCGACATTCAGGAGATCTTCTCGCAGCTCGGGGTCGAGGAAGCAACCCACGCGTTCTACCTCGGGCGCGAATTGATGAAGGCGAAGCTCGCCCTGACGCTGGGCAAGAGCTATCGGCAAGAGGGCGCGTTGGCGTGGGGGTACCTCACGCCGCCGGACGACACCCGGTCCGAGCACGTCAAGCTCACCCAGCGCTCGCGCCGGCGGCGGACGGCCAAGGAGACGGAATGATGGGCCGGCCGCTGGTGGAGCGACTGGCCGTGATGCCCGATCTCGGGGCCGCGGCCGAGTGCTTCGCCGATCTCCCGTTCCTGCTGGCGCTGGACAGTACCGCGGATGCGGAACGCACCGGGCGCTACTCGTTTCTCACCGCCGATCCATATGCGATCATCCGGAGCCGTGACGCGATCGCCGAGCGCAAGGACCGGGGGAGCCAGGCGTGGATGCCGGTCGCGGGCGATGCCCTGACTGCGGCGCGGGCGGCGCTGCCCCCGGCGACCACCTAAGCCGTCCCAGGCCTCCCGCCGTTTCAGGGAGGCGCCGCCGGCTACATCGGCTACGACTGGGGCGCCACGCTCGAACGGCTTCCCCGACCGCGCTACGACGACCTCGCGATTCCAGATGTGGTCCTGGGACTGTACGACTGGGTGCTGGCGTGGGACCACTGCGAACGCTCGGCCTGGATCATCTCGACCGGCCTTCCCGCAACGGGTGCCGACGTCGAGCGCGCCGCGCAGGAGCGACTGGCGGCGGTACGGAGTCGATTGGCCGAGACCCCGAGCCGCAGGCGAGGCACAAATCCGACACCGGGCGGCGCGCGGACACCCGCTGCGCCCTCCTATCCCGTGCTCGGCGTCGAAGGGGCGGAGGAGATCGGACTGCGGTCCACCTTCACGCACC
>DATHMJ010000499.1:0-6025 GCA_035487215.1 Gemmatimonadales bacterium | reverse complement strand
AGATCGCGTCTATGTCTCTCCCTACAATGATGCCCAAGTGATCGGAGGACAGGGCACGGTCGCGGGAGAGCTGCTGCGCCAACTCGAAGGGCTGGACGCCGTACTCGTGCCGGTGGGCGGGGGTGGGCTGATCGCGGGGATGGCGGCGCATCTCAAGGAGCGGGCGCCTCAGGTTCGCATCGTCGGATGCCAGCCGGCCGCCTGCACGATCATGGTCGAGAGCGTGAAGGCGGGTCGAATCGTGGAGCTACCGAGCGGTCCTACCGCGTCCGACGCCACCGTTGGCCTGGTCGAGGACGGAGCGATCACACTCCCCATCTGCCAGACGTGCGTGGATGAGTGGATCGTGGTCGATGAGCCGGCGTTGCGCGCCGCGCTCCGCCTCGTGCTCGAGCGCCAATCTGTCCTCATCGAAGGCGCCTCGGCGCTGCCCGTCGCGGGCCTGCTCGCGGAGCCCGAGCGCTGGCGCGGGGCCCGCGTCGCGCTGATTCTGAGCGGATCGCACATCGCGCTGCCTCGGCTGGCGGAGGTGCTGCAAGGCAGTTGAGGTCCGTCAGACCTCGAGTCGATCGCCGGGGCGGGCCACCAGCTCGTACAGCACGGGCATGAGGAAGACGCTGATCAGCAGCCGCGAAAACATTCCCCCCACGATCACCATCGCGAACGGGCGCTGCGAGTCGGAGCCGACCCCGGTCGAGAGCGCGGCGGGCAGCAGGCCCAGCGCGGCGACGAGGGCGGTCATCATGATCGGCCGGAGGCGCAGCAGGGCGGCTTCACGGGTGGCGCGCCCGATGTCGGCGCCGTCCCGCCGCAGCTCGTTCACGTAGGAGATATAGACGACCGCTGTTTGAACCGAGACCCCGAACAGCGCGAGAAAGCCGATGCCGGAGGACACGGAGAACGGGGTTCCCGTGACGGCCAAGGCGAGGATCCCGCCCACTGGTGCGGAGAGGAGCACGCCCACGACGGTGATGACCGGGAACTTGAAGTTGCTGTAGAGCGCGAAGAGGATCAGGAAGATCAGGAAGAGCGTGAGCGGCAGCACCAGCTGCAGCTGGCTCCGCGACGCGGTGTACTCCCGATACTCCCCGCCCCACGCCACGCGGTAGCCCGACGGAAGCTTGGTCTTCGCCGCGACCAGCTGCCGTGCATCCTCAACCGCGCCCGCCAGGTCACGCCCCTCCACCGAGTATTGGATGCCGATGAAGCGCGAGCTGTTTTCGCGATAGATGAAGGAGGCTCCGCTCGCGACCTGAATGTCGGCCAGCTCGCCCAGCGGCACCTGCTGGCCGCCCGGGGTGGGAACGAGAATGCCGCGGATGGCCTCCGGCGACTCCCGGAATCGGGGCTCCAGCCTGACGACCAGATCGAACAACCGCTCGCCTTGTACCACTTGGGTAGCCGCCGCGCCGCCGACGGCAGCCTCGAGCAAGTGATTGACGTCGTCCACGTTCACGCCGTACCGGGCGATCTTCGCGCGATCGATCGCGACCGTCAGACTCGGTTGACCCAACTCCTGGACCAGGGTCACGTGGCTGATGCCGCGCACGCCTTCGAGGACGTGCTTGATCTCCTTCCCCTTGGTTTCCAGCGTGGCCAGATCGGGGCCGAACACCTTCACGTCGAGCGCGCTCTTGAGTCCGGTCTCCGCTTCGTCGACCGCGTCTTCGGCCGGTTGCGTGAAGTTGAAAATGATCCCGGGGAATGCCTCGAGCTTCGCGTCGATCGCGTCGATCAAGTCCTGCTTCCGATGGAACTGTCCGCGCCATTCTCGGTACGGCTTGAGCCCAACGTAGAACTCCGCGTTGAAGAAGCCGGTCGGGTCGGTCCCGTCGTCGTCCCGACCATGCTCGTCGGCCACGATGGTGACCTCGGGGAACGAACGCAGCACCGTGCGGATCTGGGGCACGAGCTTGGCCGACTCGTCGAAGGAAATCGTGTACGGCATGGTGGCGCGGACCCAGATGGCGCCTTCGTCGAGATGGGGCATGAACTCGGCCCCGACCCGGAGCGCGAGGAGCAGGGAGAGCGCGAATGCCAGGGTCGAGGCGACGACCGTGCCCCACGGGTGCGCGAGGCACCAGTCGAGCCCGCGCTGGTAGGCTTCCCGCGCGGTCTCGAAGAGAGGATTCCGCCGTTCCCGCACCCCGCGCCGCAGCACCCAGGCGCAGAGCACGGGCACCAGAGCCAGCGTCAGCAGCAACGATCCCGCCAAGGCGAAAATCATCGTGTCGGCCATGGGCGAGAACAGCTTGCCCGACGGGCCGGAGAGCACGTAGATCGGCAGGAAGCCGGCGACGATCACGGCCACCGCGTAGAAGATCGGACGATCCACTTCGGCGGCCGCGGCCGCGATGACCTGCGGAACGCTGTACGAGGTCCCGTTTCGCAGGGCGAGCTGGCGGTGGATGTTCTCGACCATGACCACCGCACCGTCCACGAGAATCCCGAAATCGATCGCGCCGATCGACAGCAGGTTGGCGGGGATGCCCTTGAGGTCGAGACAGATGAAGGCGAACAGGAGCGACAGCGGGACCGTGGCGGCGACGATCAGACCCGAGCGCACGTCGTAGAGGAAGAAGATCAGTACGACGACCACGAGGACGATCCCGCGAAACAAGTTGTCCTCGACCGTCCTGGTGGTGAGCCCGACCAGCTCGCTCCGATCGTAGAACGGACGGATCTTCACGTCCTTCGGGAGCACGCTGTCGTTCATCTCGCGCGTGGCGGCCTCCACGCCGCGCAGCACGGTCTGGGCCTGCTCGCCCTTCCGGAGCAGAATCACGCCTTCGACCGCGTCGTTCCGGTCGCCGAACCCGAATTGCCCGAGGCGCGGCGCGTGCCCGATCGCCACCCGGCCGACGTCCTTCACCAGGACCGGCGTGCCGTTCTTGTTCGCGAGCACGATGTTGCCGATGTCGTCGGTAGTCACGATGCGCCCCAGGCCGCGCACGTAGTAGAACTGCCCGCCCTCGGAGTAGAATCCGCCGCCCGCATTCCCGTTGTTCGCGGCCAACGCGTCGGCGACATCCGAAACCCCCAGTCCCGCACCCGCCAGCCGTGCCGGATCGAGCAGCACCTGGTACTGCATCGTCTCCCCACCGAGGCGCGCCACGTCGGCCACGCCCGAGACTCCCCGGTACTGCCGCGCGATCACCCAGTCGTTGATGATCTTCAGGTCCATCGCGCTCCGCTCCGAGCTCTCGACCACGTAGCGGTAGACCAGCCCGGAGGGGGAGAAGAGCGGCGAGACGGACGGACTCACGCCATCCGGCAGCTGCGCGTCGGGGAGCCGCTCGAACGCCTGTTGGCGCGCGAAATAGTTGTCGGTTCCGTCCTCGAAGGTCATCCGCACGTCGGACAATCCGTAGAGCGAAATCGACCGAATGAAGCGGAGCCGGGGCAGGCCGTTCATCTCGACTTCGAGTGGGACGGTGATGAGGCGTTCCACCTCTTCGGCCGCATGACCCGGCCACTGGGTGATCACCTCGACCATCGGCGGGGAGAGATCGGGATACGCGTCCACGGGCAGACGGGACAACGACCATACGCCGGCGCCCGCGATGATCGCCGTGAGCAACCCGACCAGGAATCGTTGCCGCAGCGACGCGGCAACGATGCGGTGGATGACCGAGTCCGGGCCTTGCGATCCGGCGGTGGACGCCTCGGGCTCGGTCACTGGTTCTCCGCGAACTGCGGGAAGAGTCCACCCTGCGTGATCAGCGTGTCCCCGGGCGCCACTCCGCCGGCCACCTCGATGTCCGGTCCGACGTGGCCTCCCAGCTGGACCGGCCGCCGGACGAACGTCCCTCCCGACGACGCCACGAACACGAACGGAAGGTTCTGGGCATCCCGCAGCACGGCCGACGCCGGAACCACGAGCCCAGTGCGCGGACGGCGAGAGTAGATGCTGACGCGGACGAACATGTCGCGCTTGAGCGCTTCACCGGGATTCGCGGTCAGCACGCGAACGTCGGTGGCTCGCGTGTCCGGATTGACGATGGCTCCGACGTACGTCAGCCGACCGCGATATGCGCGGGTAGTGTCGTCCGTGAGGCGCACGTCGGCCGAATCCCCGCTGGCGACGTCGGTCAGCTCTGCCTCGAAGACGTGGGCCATCACCCAGACGGACGAGAGTCCCGCAATGGTGAAGCACGGCGTGGCGCCGGACTGCAACAGCTGACCCGGCGTGATCAGCTTCTCCACCACGGTCCCGGCGATCGGCGCGCGGACGGTGCCCTGCGGACCGGCGACGACCCGGTGTTGCTTGATCGCATCGAGGCCAGTGGAGTCGACGCCCAGGGCCCGCAGTTGCTCCAGCGCGGCTTCGCGATCAGCGGCCGCCGTAGCGGCGTCGGTTTCCGCCTGCTCCAATTCCCGTCGCGCGAGCGCGTCGTTCTTGAAGAGCTGCGCGTCCAGGTCCGCGACGCGCTGGAGATTCACCGCCGTCGCCTCAGCCTTGCGGTAGGCCGCGACGGCCGCGGCATAGTCGGGAGAGGCCACGATCGCGAGCGCCTGGCCCGCCGTCACCTTCGTCCCCGGCTCCACGAGGATTCGCGCAACCGGGCCGGAAATGGGCGCCAGCACCTGGGTGCTGATGTCGCCGTTGAAGGCGACGGTGCCGGTCACTTCCGTGGTGGGCCGGAAGGTTCGCGGCTTGAGCGGCGCCAACTCGAGCCGCGCCCGCTGCGCGGGGCTCAGCGTCCCCGGCGGTGACTCGCCCTGGTCCGGATGGCCTCGACCGGGACCATCGCAACCCGCGGCGACGGCGACGGCACCCACGAGCAGCGCACGGCGCGTCCAAGTGTTAGCGATCATGCGGTTCTCCCGGGGCCACGCGGTCGAGCGGCGCTCCGACGGCGCGCTCGAGGTCGGCCCCTGCATCGTTGGCGGCGCCAAGGGCGTCCGCGTACTGGCCTTCGGCGTCGAGCAGCGTGCGGCGGGCGTCCAGGACTTCCAGTGCGGACAAGCCGCCGAGGCCGTAGCTCACGCGCGCGACGTCGTAGGCGCGTCGGGCTTCGGGAAGGAGCTCGTCCCGGAGGTACTCCGCCTGTCGATACGCGGCGCCGGCGTTCGCGTACGAGACGCGGACATCCTGGTCGACTTGCGCGGAGAGATCCCGGTAGGTGGCGTCCAGCTCACGCACGTGATGGCGCGACTCGGCCACCTCGCCCCGCTGATGGTTCCAGAAGAAGAGGGGGACGGTGAACCCGAGGCTGCCGCTGTAGGAGTTGGGAGTATCGGGGAAAATGTTCTTGGCCAAGCCCAACGACAGATCCGGCATCCAGTATTGCGACGCCAGCGTGCTGGCCGCCCGGGCGCCGGCCTGCTGGCTTCGGAGCGCATCCAGCTCGGGCCGAGCCGATTGCGCCTTGGCGAGCAGCAGATCGAGGGCGGGGAGTACCGACGGGAGGGCCAGCGAATCGGCGGCGATCACACCGGCGCCGAGCGGCCGGCCGAGCAATCGGTTCAGCGCGGCCTCCGCGTTGCCGATGTCGCGCTGGTTCGCGATCAGCGAGTTCTCGGCCGCGGCGAGGTCCACCTTGGCCTTGAGCACGTCCAGCTTGGCCGCGGTACCACCCTCGAAGCGTGCCTCGGTCTTCTGCAGGAAGTCCGCGGATAGGGCCCGGCTCTCCGTCAGATCCGCCCGATGCAGCAGCGCCACGAGCACCGCGTCGTACGCCTGGGCGGTCTGGGACGCGGTTTGCTGGCGCAGCTGGAGATAGCCGAACTCGGCGGCCTTGAGGTCGGCTCCGCTTACCTCTCCCTGCAGGTGGAACTTCTGCGGGAACGGCATGGTGAGCCCGACTCCGAGAACCGTGCCCGCGCTCGAGGCCGGCCCCGCGATCGTTTTGGAGGCGGATACCGAGGGGTCGGGGAAGGCCGTGGCCTGCACCACCCGCGCGCGGGCCTGCTCGATCTGCTCCCGGGCCACGGTCAGCGACGGGTTCCTCGCCAACGCCGTGTCTACGGCGGCATGGCGGGTCAGGGCGAGGGTGTCCACCCTGCCCTGGGCACATGCCGG